>JAJZJF010000057.1 GCA_021810245.1 bacterium | reverse complement strand
TTTTTTCAGAATGCTATAATAGAAACCTAATCTATGCTAGCGCTACTTAGCCTTGAAGATTCCATTGAGAGAGTTCGCCTCGGAATGGAGAGCCGCGCGCGCAGGCTTTCCGGCCGCGTGGGGGAGACCTTGGCCGGTTACGTGGGCCGCCCGGGGAAAATGCTTCGGGCGCGCTTTTGTCTTCTTTTGGCCAGAGCCTTGGGGGTTGACGAAAAAAAAGCCGAGGCGGCCGCTCGGGCGATGGAGTTTGTCCACAACGCCTCTCTTCTGCACGATGATTGCGTGGATAAAGCCGATACCAGACGGGGCGTCGCCACTCCGAACGCTCTTTTTGGAAATACGGTCGCGCTTTTGCTGGGGGATCTCGCTTTTTCCCAAGGGCTTGAAGAGGCCATCGACATTTCTCCAAGAGCCCCGGAACATCTGGTGACGACGGTCCGTGAAATGGCGGCCGGAGAGCTTCAGGAAGAATTTCTAAAAGGAAGCGTTGAGGTCTCCGTTGACGCTTATCTGGGCATCGCCGCCCGAAAAACCGGCGCTTTGTTTGAGTGGTGCGGAAAGGTTCTCTCCGAAATAAGCCCCTTTCCCCATGAGTCCTCCGATCCGCCGCGGCTTTCTCTATCCGCCGGAATCTTGCTTCAAATTGTTGACGACATCCACGATTTTCTTTTAACCGAGGAAGTCTCCGGAAAACCCGCGGCGCAAGATCTCATGAACCGCCGCCTGACCTTGCCCTGTATTTTGGCCCTTCAAAACCCAAAGACTCGCGCGAGCTTTTTGGATTTGTGGGGACGGGGAGAAACCGACATTCAAGCGGTTAAAGAGGCCATTTCTTTCGTGAAGAAGGAAGGTTTTTTAGATGAAGCGCGGGTGAAGGGGCGCGATATCGTCAATTCAATGAAAACCCTGTGCTTAGGTTTGCCGCTTAAAGACGAGGCCAAGGACCTGTCGTTTTTTATTGAAGTGATGGCCAAGAGAGAATTTTGATGTCCTATCAATCCTTGATAAAAAGAGCCTGGAAGTCGGGAGATTTCGTCGTTAGTCAAGACAATAGTAGCGCGTCTCAGGAATCTTCGACCGTTCAAAGCCGCGAAAACGTGCGGCGCGAACTTGAAGACATCATCGAAAGAGAAGCGGCGGACGCGTCCGCGTGTCTAGCCGCATCTAAAGGAGGAGTTATGAAACTAGCGCCGTTCGTGAAATTTAGAGAGGAAAAATTTGGGGCGGTTTTGTTTGAGACCCGATCCGAAAAGGTTTATACCTTGAGCCCAACAGGCGCGGCGGTGGTTCGCGAAATCGTCGCCGGGGTTGATTCCGCGTCCTTGTTTGGGAAACTGAAGGAAAAATACGAGGATTCGACCGGAAACATGGAGAAAGAGGCCGTAGGTTTTTTAACCGAGCTTAAAGGCAAGGGCCTCATCGTCGAATAATGGCTGTGTCAGCTCAAGTCAAAGAAGCGGAAGAAACAGTTTCTTCCGAAGATTTAGGCGCGCCTCTTTATGTCGCCTGGCAGATTACCAACGAGTGCAACCTTGCCTGCCTTCACTGTATCGAAGAGTCCGGCCCCGGAAAGGCTTTTAAAGATGAGCTCACCAAAGACGAGGCTTTTTCGATTATAGACCAATTGATTGCCGGGCAGGTGCCCTACGTCTCTTTTTCCGGTGGAGAGCCGATGGTTCACCCGCATTTTTTCGAGATGGTGGAAAGAATCGTTAAAGGCGGGGTGGGGCTTAAGATCGAGACTAACGGCCATTATTTGACGCCTGAAAATTGCCGACGGCTTAAGGCCCTTGGGGTCAAGGCCGTCCAGGTTTCATTAGACGGCGCAAACCCCGCGTCTTTTAACAAGATGAGAATTCACGGGCGTTTTGAATCGGCGACGGAGGGAATTGAAAATCTCCGAAAGGCGGGAGTGCCGATTGAAATCAATTTTGTCCCGGCCAAATTTAACATCAAGGAAATCTCAGACGTCGTGGATTTGGCCTACAAACTTGGGGCTTACAGCTTCTATACCGGCAAAATCATGTATACCGGCAACGCCGTCAGGACTTGGAAGATGACGGCCCCGGATGAAGCCGATTATCCGGCGTTTTTTGATGCTTTGCGCGCTAAAACCAAGGAATACGAAGGGCGGATGAGGGTTTATTTTCATGAAATGGGACTTTTAGATGAACTGAAATATCGCCTTCAAAATCCGGCGGCTCTTTTCATTATTTTGCCCAACGGCAAGGTCAAACTCATCAACGCCCTTCCTTTTGTCTGCGGAAACTTGCGCTCTGAGTCCCTGGGACAGGTCTGGAAGCATTTTCAAGAAGCTTGGAAAAACCCGAAGGTCTACGGCTTTGTCCAGGAGTTGGAAAAAGATCCAACAGTGGTTTCAAAACTCCATAAATGGGTCGAGGTTTAGTGGCGGCGGAAACAGCGATTGAGAAGCGTCCCGGCGTCTTGGCGGCGCCTTTTCGCGTCTTTTCTCTTATTCGCTATCGTTTCTTTCTCTATGCGGGGCTGCTTCCCTATCTTTTAGGTTCGGCTTGGGCCTATGGCGTGGAAAAAACTTTTTCGCCTCATCTTTTCTCTTTGGGGCTTTTTGGAATTTTCCTGTCGGTGGTCGGGGTCGAGTCTTTTAACGAATACTTCGACGCCCGGATGGGCACCGATCGCGTGTTTAATCCTTCCGATGATGAATACATTCCGGAGTGGATGTTGTGGCTGGGAATTTTTTCCTTCGCGGTCGCGGCGGCGGTGGGATTTTATCTGGCGAAATTTGGCGGATGGCCCATCATCCTTTACACCTTGCTCGGGGGCTTGGCCGCTCTTTTTTATGTCGGCCCTCCAATTCGATGGGTTTACCGCGGAATGGGAGAACTGATGATTGGCCTATCCTACGGGCCCTGGATGACTTTGGGAAGTTTGGCCCTTTATACCCGGCGATTTTCTTGGGGGGCGCTTTTGGCTTCCTTGGTCCCCGGGCTTTTGATTATGTCTCTAGCGGTCGTCAACGCGATTCCTGATTTTTATCAAGACCGCTTGGTCGGGAAGCGCAATCTCGTGGTTCGTTTGGGGAGAAAAAACGGGGTTTTCTTATACTTGGGATTGTCCGCCTTGGGCCTTGTGATCGCGAGCGCGGGAGCGGCATCGGGCGTTTTTCCTAAAGCAGCTTTTTTCGCGGCCTTATCCGGTCTTCCCTTTTGGATTTTGAGCGCCAAGACGGCTTTAAACGCGTGGGACAGCCCGCGCCTCTTTGTCCCGGCGATTAAAAATATCGTTTTGTGCTATCTCGTTTCGACTTTAGTCTTTACTGTGAGCCTTCTGTGGAAATAGGGACAGTCCCTTTTTAAACAAATGAGAAATATGTCTCTAAATTTAGCGGCTCCGAGTTTTATCGCTTGGCAATTGACGAGAGACTGCAATTTGGCGTGTCTCCACTGTTGCACCGATTCCGCCCCGGGAAGGCCTTTTCCCAATGAGTTGACCCGCCAAGAGTCTCTTTCCATTGCCGAGCAGATTGTCAAAGCCCAGGTTCCCTATGTTTTGCTGGCCGGGGGCGAGCCGCTGATTGTCCCGCATTTTTTTGAACTGGCCCAATTTTTGGGACACGGTGGGGTTTATCTAAAAGTCGAGACCAATGGCCAAATTTTTGGGGAAAAAGAGGCGGAGAAATTGTCTCACCTTCCCATCCGTTCGCTTCAAATTTCAATTGACGGCGCCACTCAGGCCGTTTATTCTAAAATGCGTCCCGGCGCTTTTTTGGAAAAAACCCTTTTTGCCTGCCGCACGGCGCGGAAATTTAATCTTCCGCTTGAGATTACTTTCGCTCCGACAAAAATTAATATTTTCGAAGCCGAGGCGGTTATTGATTTGGCGGCCAGTCTTGGGGCTTTTCGCTTAAACACGGGCCATTTGATGCGGCTTGGGACTGCCGCCAAGCTTTGGGAAAAGTTAAACCTATCACCCGAAGATTACAAAAAATTTTATAATTTGCTTGAGATGAAAGAAAAAGAGTTTTCCGGAAAGATGGAGATTTTGTTTAGGCCTTTTTCGATTCAAGAGGACTTAATGGCCAAGAAAATATCTTCTCCTGGAACGATTCTAATTTTGCCGGATGGGCGCGTTCGGGTTTCCGGGTTTTTGCCCTATACCTGCGCTGATTTGAGGCAAGAAACTTTAATTCAAGCCTGGGAGAAGTGTCAAAAGGCTTATCAAAATCCTAAGATATCTTCAGGTTTCGAGGAAATTCTTAAAGACGATTTCGTTTTGGCCGGAGCCAATCAGTTGCGGCCTTTGGAAACGTCCGATTTGCCGGCTATGGTCTAGTCGGCACGAAGGAGACAGAATGAACGACCAAAAAAACGTGATCGAGGGGGCGCAAGCCTCAAAAAAACTCGTCTGGGAAACTCCCAAAATGGAAGAGGTTTCCGAGAGAGTGATGGCGCAGCCCTACATTCGGTTCACGTGACTCACGAGAGGGGGGCGCGGATCGTTGATTATAGCGCTCCCCTCTTTCTTGCTTGGCAGTTGACCAACCGCTGCACCTCTTTTTGCCTTCATTGTTGCGAAGAATCCGGCCCGGATAAGGCGTGGAAAAAAGAGCTCTCGAAAGAAGAAGCCTTGTCTTTATCCCGCCAGATTGTCGAATTGGGAATTCCCTACGTCGCTTTTGGTGGAGGAGAGCCTCTTTTTGTCGAACACGTTTGGGATGTTTTTGAGATATTAAGCCGCGGCGGCGTGCAAATTAAAATCGAGACTAACGGCCTTGCTCTCGACAAGGCCGCCGTTAAGCGCTTAAAAGGCTTGGGAATTTCTTCTATTCAAATTAGCGTAGACGGCTCGACTCCGGAAATCCATCAGCGCGTGAGGCCAAACAGTTCCTGGGAAAAAGCGGTCGAGTCCTTAAAGGCCTTATCCGAAGCCGGTTTAGAGCCGGAATTTGTTTTTGTGCCGAATCAATTGAATTTAGATGACGCTGTCTCCGCATATGAATTAGCTCATTCATTGGGGGTTCGCTTGTTTGTCACCGGGCCAATGATGCGCCTGGGCCGGGCCGCGGCGGCCTGGGATCGTTTGTCAGTTTCAGATGAGGCGTGGCAAAAAACGCTTCAAAAAATTAAAGAGCGGGCCGAAGTCCTCGGCAATAAGGTTAAAATCTCAGCGTATCCTTGGGATATTCGCCGCGAAGCCATGGTGAGGCTTCAAAACCCGCAATCCATGGTGTTGGTAGTTCCTGACGGCAAGGTTAAACTCCTCAACGCCCTTCCTTTCTATGCCGCCGATCTTAAGAAAGAAGAACTCAAAGCCGCTTGGGGCAAGGCCATTAAGGCTTGGCAGTCTCCCATCGTCAAGAAATTTGTAGAAAGGATGCAGGAAGACCCGGCGCTTTTGATCCATGCCAATGAATGCTGGGATCCGTGGGATGAGATGAAACAATCCGATCAGAGATGAAGAAAAGGGCAAGAAAAGGAAAGTTCCTTTCATTTCTTTCTGCTACGCTTCTCTGCTTTCCGAGTTTTTCTTTTGCCGGGCTTAACTCGCAATTTTTCCGTGCCGTGTCTAGAGGGGATCTTTCCAGAGTCAAAAGCTTGATTCAAGAGGGCGCCGATATCAACGCAGTCGACAAGGCCGGAGACACGGCCTTAATGCAGATCGCCTCCAACGGGCACGCCGATATGCCGCAGCTTTGGAATGACACCGGCTTTATCCGGCCCGATTTTATTTTTCCAAGATTCCACAAAATGTCAACCCGTCATTTTTCTTTCTCGATTTCCCAGAAGCAAATGCGGGTTGCGCGCTTTTTGATTCAGAATGGAGAAAACCTCAACGCAAAAAACGTTTATGGCCGCACGGCCCTGATGCTGGGCGCGAAATATGGGCAGGCGGGTTTGGTCGAGCTTTTGCTCAATCATGGGGCTGATGCCGACCTGAGTGACGAAAATGGACGGACGGCTCTCGATTATGCCTATCAGACCGAACACCAGCAGGTAGCGGCCTTAATCGAGGATTATCATCGCCATCCCCCGTCCCCAGGGGTTCGAGAAGATGCCGAGCGTTTGTCAAACAAGCAGAATTTGACGCGGGAAGACGTCTCTAAAATCGCTTTGAGAGCCGCGCAATCCGCGCAAAACTCGACCCAGAAGGATATCGCGCGCCGCTTGGATGTTCTGGCCAAGGAAATAGAAAGCCTTAAAAAGCAATCGAAACTCGCGAAAAAAACAAAAACGATTAAAAGCGACGTGGACGCGCCCGATTTTCAGGAACCGCCCCGGCGGGAAGACTTTGCGCTTGTCGTGGGAGTTGAGAAATATGCTGGGAAGATTCCGCATTCCGAATTTTCTCAAAGAGATGCGACCGCGGTCAAAAAATATATGCTCGCCTTGGGAGTGCCATCTCGCCATATCCGTTTTCTGCTCAATGAAACGGCGACAAAAAGCGATTTGGCGGCTTATTTGGAAGACTGGCTGCCCAAAAACGTGGGAAAAAAATCCCGCGTCTTTTTTTATTTTTCCGGGCATGGCGCGCCTAATCCAGATACAGGGCAGGCTTACTTGGTTCCCTTTGACGGGGATCCGGAGTTTTTAGAAAAGACCGCCTATCCATTAAAAAGGCTATACGCTGATTTTTTGAAGATTCACGCCCATAGGGTTATCGTGATTTTAGACTCTTGTTTTTCCGGCGCGGGCGCGCGCTCAATTATCCGGCCGGGAATACGCCCGCTGTCTACCCGTGTTCGCCCCGGGTTTGTTCCAGGCCTCGGCCAAATCGCTGTTTTGAGCGCCGCGCAAGACGATCAAACAGCTGAGGTCATCAAAAGTCAAGGCCACGGGCTTTTGACTTATTATTTCCTGCGCGG
The DNA here is from genome assembly GCA_021810245.1 of bacterium. Lineage (GTDB taxonomy): Bacteria > Elusimicrobiota > Elusimicrobia > UBA1565 > UBA9628 > JAKAQV01. The sequence continues at coordinate 4,900 of JAJZJF010000057.1, read as the reverse complement.
ACTCAATGGGAAGGCGTTTAACCGCAAAAAAATCATCACCCTAGGGTCTCTTTACAATTATTTAGCGCCGGAAGTCGAAAATGCAGCGGAGTTGGAAAATCATTCTCAAAATCCTCAGATTCTTCCGCGCTCTCAACTCTCCAAGATTTTTCCCATTGTCTTGCGATAGCTTTAGTGAATACTCGTCTCGGGGTGAGAAACTCTCCAGTCCCAAATGAGGGAGGCAATTTTTGGAGATGTGGCCAGCTGTTGAGCGCTAAGCCCGTGATTATCCTTTTCATTGACGTCGGCTCCTGCGTTGCATTAGCGCCTTAAATTCACCTTACTTCCCAATTGACAAATGCTTAAACTCGGCGCATAATGATTCTATGCGGAAACTCGCGTCCATCCTGATATTAGCGATTTTTACGGGAGGGGCTTTCATCTTTTCATTGAGGGCCCAGCAGTTTCCAACTCTCAATGGAGGTGTTTCCGGATATCAGTCGAATAACACCGCAGTTGATTTTGCGCGGCTTAAGAATAATTTTACCCATAACGACGCGGTAAAATCCGTATCCGGAAACGAGTTTGAGGTTTCTCAGCCATCGGTCCGCGCGCCGACAGTTCGATCGGCGTTTAAGGGGCAAATTCCTTCAGAATATGAGGGGGCTCAGCTTTCGGGAAATGGCGAAAATCCCAATGGGGATAACTCTCAGAATTTAGAGACGGAGACTTCGTGCTCTATTGAACGCTGTGTTGAGTGGAATTCAAAACTTTGCGTTCGAAATGGCGTCATTCACTGCGAGGCCGTTTATGCCTCCCTTGCTCAAGAGGAGTTAGAGACAAATTGTAAGCCCAAATGCCGCCGCCAATGTTTGAAACAGAAAAACTTTGGTTTTGCTCGAAGGTCCTGTCAAAAAAGTTGCCTGAGCCGCTGCCTTCAAAATGACGATTCTTATCAAAAGTCGGTGAGTCTTGGCAGAAGGTGCGAGAGTAAGGTCCAAAAAAACCAGGAACTTCAGCAGGAATGTTTTTATCAGGCTCGCTATGGATGCAAAGAAGGAACCGCTTCGTGTTCCTAGGAATTTTTTAAACGAAAAAGATAGAGGGTGTTGCTATAGTCTAATCGTGGGAAATCTGTCTCTGGGATAAACTGAGGCGGCGCATTGCTCGGCAAGACCGGGACTTTTCCAACGGGAGAATAACGGGTTTTGAGAAACTTTTGAATCTGCTCCCTAAAATAGATTCCTAAATCCGAGCCAATGACTTGAGAGCCTGCAATGTCGGAGTAAACAATCAACTGCGGCGGGGACTTTCTAAGCCGGGACAACTCTTCCGATATCTGGGATTTATTCTTGGGGAATAAGGTCAGCGGATAAGAAGTGATGTAAGGCGTGGCGGCTTTGCGTCCGCTATAAATATAAATTTCAGGTTCGGAACCAAAGATATAAATTTTTTGTCCGGGGAGCGTTTGTTTTTGGATCTCCCGAGCGATGAGTTTTGACTCAAAAATAGGATTGGGATAGAGAAGGGCTTTTGAAAGCTCAAGAGGAGATTGGGCAAAATAAGCGCGGCTCTGAGTCAAAACCGGATAGAGGCAAAACGCGAGAATTAAAATTCCAACAGAACGCGCAGACAGGCGATATTTTTCCCGAAGGCATTCAAGGCCCTGGGCCGCTAAAATAGCCAGCGGAGGATAAACGGTAAAAAAATAGTGGGGGAATAAAAAAAGCCCGGTCATGGCTCCCATAAAACTCGTTGCCAGCCAAAGAGTCGCCAAAACCCCAAAGCGGTTTTCCTCGCTTATTTTTAAAACGCTTAAGCCGTAGAGGCAAAGCGCCCATATCGTCCAGTTGGGGATCACCGCTTTCATTAGATACCAGCCGCCCCACCAGATTAAAACGTGTTGGAAAATCGCGCCCCATCCCAGCTTTGCGATAACCGCGATGTATCTTCCGTTGTTGAGAAAGGCTTGTTGCGCGAAGGCTTTTAAATCTTGGCGCGTAAAAAAATAAAAAGCGCAAGCAGCGGGGATTAAAAGGGCGCCCGTAAGAAAAGAGGCTGTTTGTTTCAGAGCTTGGCGAATGTCCTCATTGAGAGCCCAAAAGGGAATGAGGCCTAAAACGAACCAGAAAACGGTTTGTTTGGTCATAAGGGCCATGCCGCAAAAAAAACCGGAGACAAACGCCCATAAAATATTTTTTGGGTTTTTCCAGAATTGAATCAAGGCCCAGACCGAGACCGCGTTAAACAAGATTAAAAACATTTCGCAATTGGCTGAAAACAAATCGGCCAGGGGAGTCGAGCTTAGAATGACAAAAAAACTCGGGGCCGCCAATCTGGAGAGAGGACTGAAGCTTTCTGGGGTGATGAAAAAAAGAAAAAACATGGTTAGGCATGAGAAGATAAAGCTAAGAATTCTAGGGGCAAGGGGGTTGGAAGAAAATCCGTAGGCCAATTGGTAGAGAAAGAAAATGAGCGGAGGCTTTTGATTGTAAGCGTCCTGATAGGGCAAGCCGTGGCTGGAGAGTAGGCGGGCTTCATATGCGTATTCGCCTTCATCGCTGATGAGGGGAATCGAGAGTTGGTTTTTCTTTAAGATAAATAAAATGGAAGGCAAGACGATGAAGAGAAAAAGCGCAGAAATTTTTTTCGCGGTCACGCGATCTAGGCTTTTTTAGGAGCTTCGGACTGGGGGAAAACTCCGGTTTTGCGGGCAGCCCGTATCGCGATAAAGGCGATTAAAGACCCCAACACCGCTCCACCAATGACGTCTAAGGGATAGTGAACCCCTACATAGACGCGGCTGTAAGAGACGATAACGGCCGCGCAATAAAATAGCGGAGTTAAAGACGGATAGGCCGCGCTTAAGACCGCAGCCGCGGCAAACATATTGGCCGCGTGATTGGAGGGAAAACTCAATTTGCCGCCGTAGGGCGCGCGCACGATGACGGGAATGCCGGATAAAGGCGGCCTTAGGCGGCCCACTAAAGGCTTAATGATCCGGTGGGCGATTAAATCGGTAAACCCCGCGACGATGCCGAGAACTAAAATGACCTTCAAGGCTTCTTTTTTTCTCTTCCAAATCCAAAAGGCGATGATCGCCGGCAAAAGGAGAAAGCGGACAAGGGAAATTTTATGAAAATCCGTAATGGTAGGCATTGCATAGTCTAGCGGACGGCAAACAAGAACGCCGTTAATAATGTGAAACAGATAACGATCGAAGGATAGAATTATTTCTCTCATGTTTTTTGCCTTGGGTTGGATGTAGGAATTTCAAACGCGCGCGCCGTTAATTCCAGGCATTGGCGGGTAAAAATTCCTAAAACGGTGATGATATGCGTGTCGACCTTGACGTCGTAAATTCCGGTAATCTCAGGATGGGATTTTAAAATATTTTTGACCGCTTTGTTGTATCCATTCTCTCCGTAAGCCCCGGAAATTTTGGTCGTGCTTAAAGCCAAGGAAAGGGGAATACTCAGCGCATAGGCGCAGCTTTGTCCTAAAACTTCTCCGCGGTCCAGGATGTTTTTGGGAAGTTCCCATCGCGTCGAAGGCTCAAAAGAAAGGGTTCCTTGAACGTCATAGACAATAAAATATCCGCTGGGGCTGACGACGCTGGGGTATTGATTATAGGTCGCGCCAAGAGCCTTTGAAGGTGAAAATAGACAGGCGAAAAAGGCGATAAGGAGGGCGATTTTCACACGTGCCCGGCTCTTCCGGTGACGATGGTGCAAGCTCGAGTCCAGAGGCCGAGCAGATAAGAGGTCACCTTTAGATCTGATTTGACGTCATAGAGAACGCCTTGCGGGTCATTTTTAAGCGCTTTTTGAGTGGCAAGAGCGTATCCCGCGTTTCCCCAGCCGACGAGCCACAAAACGGAATAAGTGCATCCCATTCCGGAGACGATCGGATCGGAAACGGCAGCTTTGACATCGATAGGTGTTGCCGAGCGGTAGGAATTGGGCGCGTAGGTGTTGGTGTAGAGGCATCCTGAAAGGCTGGCCAGTAAAAGGGTCGCGGAGATAAACGCAACGTATCCTCGAAATTTCATTAGACTTTCTTTCATGGGGGAAATCTCCTTGACCTTGCTATTGTCTATGTTTTGGCGCTTAAAGTCAAATGAAATGAGCGAAAATATGATAGCTGATGGCGGCGACCGCCGCCGCGCAAGGAATGGTTAAAAACCAAGCGACGATGATTTCTTGGACGACTCCCCAGCGAACCGCCGAAAGTCTTTGAGTTGCGCCGACTCCCATGAGTGTCCCGTTGACAAGATGGGTCGTTGAAATTGGAATTCCGGCCATTCCGCATACAAACATCACCGTCCCAGAACCGAGATCCGCGCACATTCCGCTTAGGGGACGCAATTTCGTCACGCGCTGTCCAACAGTGTGAACCACCTTCCAGCCTCCGGCTAAGGTTCCCAAAGACATAACGGCATAGCAGCTTAAAATGACCCATTTGGGAATGTAGAAATGAGGGCCTAAAACCCCATTTGAAAATAACAGAATGGCGATAACTCCCATCGTTTTTTGGGCATCGTTAAGCCCGTGGGAGAGACTTAAAAACGCGGAAGAGGCCAATTGTCCGATGCGCGCGAAAACATCCACTTGTCTAGGCGAAGTTCTGCGAAAAGCCCAGGAGCTTATCACCATGAGCGCATACCCCAAAAGAAGGCCAAACAACGGAGAAATAATCATGAATGCCACGACAACGCCAATTCCCCACGGCATTAGACATCCCCATCCTGCCTTAGCGACCGCGGCACCCACAAGCCCCCCAATCAGGGAGTGAGATGAGCTGACCGGAAGGCCTAATCGGATGGTGAAATAGTTCCACAGAGAGCCTCCGATAAGCGCGCCGAGGATGACGGCGTTGTCCATGGCCTTAGGCGAGATTAGTCCTTTCCCGATCGTGT
>JAJZJF010000056.1 GCA_021810245.1 bacterium | reverse complement strand
CCCTCACGGCCCACGTTCTAATTCGGCCAGCTCTTTTTGGGCTTTAAGCAGATTTTGCTCGCAGGAAGCGATGAATTTTTTGGCGTAGGTGAGCATGACGTCTCCCTCCTGATAATAAGGAAGCTCGAATTTTTGATTTTCGATGGTCTGCTTAAGCCCCTCGATTAAACGCGAGAGATAATCTCTTTTTTTCTCTGGGTCTTCCGGTAGCGCCATGAGATTATTCTACAATAAGGGAGTCATGGGATTGCGCGCTTATTTTGCGGCGGTTTTCTTGATCGTCCCGCCGGGCCTTTGGGCAGGGACGGTTCATTCTCGGCATAGAGAGGTGAAAAAAATGGAAATTAAAAGTTCGGCCTTTTCGATGAATCAGCCGATTCCTAAAAAATATACGGGGGAAGGAGAAGACGTTTCTCCGGAACTGGAATTTATCAACGTTCCGGAAAAAGCGAAGAGCCTGGCCTTGATTATGGATGACCCCGACGCTCCGCCGGGAACCTGGGTCCATTGGGTGATTTATAATTTGCCCGCTCACACGCGGCGCTTACCGGAAAATTTTCCCAAAAAAGAAGCCTTGAGAGACGGGACTAAGCAAGGTCCCTGTTGGGGAGTGGACTCTTTTGAGCGCGTTGGCTATTACGGCCCGCTTCCTCCGCCGGGGAAGGTCCATCATTATTTCTTCAAACTTTTCGCCCTCGACAAAATGCTGGACGTGCTTCCTTCTCAAGCGACAAAAAATGAGCTTTTAAAGGCGATGAAAGGGCATGTGCTCGCTTCCGCAGAGTTGGTCGGAGTTTATCAGAGATGAATTCCACTCAACAATCTTTTCGCCAATTAGGCCGGACGGGCCTTCAGGTCTTGCCTATCGGCTACGGAGCTTGGGGCGTGGGAAAAAGCATGTGGGGAAAAACCGACGATGCGGAATCCTTGAAATCTCTTTTAAAGGCCTTGGAATTGGGATGCAATTTTTTTGACACCGCCTACGTTTACGGCGATGGCCATTCTGAAAGGATGATTGCCAAGGCTTTTGAGGAATATGGGAGCCGCGCTTTTGTCGCGACCAAAGCCCCACCCAAAAATTTTTCCTGGCCCAGCCGAGGTCTTCTTAAAGATTCCTTTCCCGCTGATTGGTTGATCTTCTGCACCGAGAGAAGTTTGCGCAATCTTAAGACTGATTGCCTCGAAATCCAACAGCTTCATGTTTGGCAGGATTCTTGGCTTCAAGAGCCGGAATGGGACAAAACTCTCAAAGCCGTTCAAGTCCTCAAAAAACATGGAAAAATAAAATTCTTCGGGGTTTCAGTCAATACCCGCGATCCTAAAAGCGCGCTTGAAATTGTTCGCTCGGGGGTGGTGGATACCGTTCAAGTCGTTTTTAATTTGTTTGAACAAGAGCCCTTGGAGGCGCTGTTTCCCTTGTGCCGCGAAAAAAACGTGGGCGTAATCGCCCGCGTGCCTTTAGATGAAGGCGGCTTAAGCGGAACCTTGAGCGAAAATTCAAAGTTCGAGGAAGATGATTTCCGCTCCAATTATTTCGCCGGAGGATTGCTTAAGGAAACCGTTCGCCGCGCCAAACTATTGGAGGACTATTTAGTCAAGGACCATAAGCTCGCTTTAAGCTTGCCGGAAGCCGCGCTTAAGTTCTGCCTGAGTTTTCCCGAAGTCTCCGTCGTTATCCCCGGAATGCGAAAGATTAAACATGTCCAATCCAATATCGCCTTGGCCCATTCAAAACCGTTTGAAAAGCCCGTGTTGGAGAAATTACGCTCTCACGCCTGGAAGCGAAATCTTTAAGGCTTTTTACTTTTTAATCATGCCCAATTCTTGGGCTTTTGCGTCATTGAAGGGAAGAACGGTTTTTGAGTCATAAACCGCGCCGGTCATTGTCGCTTGGGTTAAGGGCTTGGTAATCTTGGCCCCTCTTAAATCGGCTCGTTCAAAATGAGTCCAGGACAGATTTTGGGCGCTGAGGTTGGCGCCTTCGAGGTTTGCATCCGAGAAATTGGCTTCGCCTAGGTTTGCGTCCTCAAAGCTGGCCTGAGACAGATCGGAACCTGAAAAATTAGCGCCGGATAAATTGGCCCCGTCAAAACGCGCGTTTTGCATTTGTGCCGCTGAAAAATCGCTCGCCTCCCCAGTTTGGGGATTCTTTGCGGCGTCAGCTCCGGTGAGATCAGCATTGTCCATTGCGGCTCCATTAAAGCGCGCGCCTTCAATGACAGATGAGACAAGTTTGGCTTTGTTGAGAAGGGCCTGCGAAAAATCGGCGCCGGATAAAATAGATTCCGACATGTCGGAGTTGTCAAGATTAGTTTTGATCATTTTAGGGCTTTTAAATGAAGCGGAGTTGAGCGCCGCCCCGCTGAGATTGGCCCCGTTAAAAAGAGTGCCTCCCAGAGAAGTCGCTTTGATAAAGCTCGCGTTTCTTAAATCGGACATGGCGAGATTGGCGTTAGTTAAATCCGAGCTCTCAAGAGTGGCCCCGATGAGCCGCGCATGGTAGAGGGGAATGCCCATTAATTGGGCCGAGGATAAATTCGCGCAATCGCCTTTTTTAGTTCGCACCAGCTTCTGGATATTGACGGGATTATGGGACTCTCTTTTGGTCAGGGGGTTCTCGCAAATAAAGCGCCCCGCTTTTTTATTCCAAAGAAGAATCGCCTTGAGCGGCCATTTGAATCTAAAGTTCTTGATCCGATTGTAAAGCGGAGAAGAGGCGCGGTCAAAAAGGGACACATTTTGAGCCGCCATGGCAGAGGAAAAGGCGCAAAATAAAAACGCAAGCGAAAAAGTAAATTTTCTCATACTCTTCTATTAAGCAAAATAAGAAAGCTCCTTTCCAGTTTTACCGTTTAAAAGAAATGTGACCAGGGCCAAAAGGCCTAGAAGGTCCTAGATCACATTCTTGCTCGGCCGCGCTGCCAGGCCAGGCGAATCTCCATCCAGTGTTCCGCGCCGAAGAAGACCAGATAATTGAGAACCCCAAGACCGTAGTATATTCGATCTCCCAAAGAGCCAAATAAAAGGGTCCAGGCGATAACAAAACAACCGACGGCCCAGACCCATCTCATTTTAATTGGGAAAAAGAAAAACAAGAGAATCTCGACATCGGCGTTGAGCCGGGCAAAGGCGAGAACTAAACTTGTCGTAAAAATCGAATTGGAAAATTCCCGGCCAAGCGCGAGAGAAGAAACGATTACCGACAAGGCTCCGACTGCGCAATAGACGAGAAATTTAAAATCTCCCCAGATTTGTTCAAGACGGTTCATTAGCCAATAAAAGAAGATCAGCCAAAACGCCAGCCACAATGGCCCCATTTCAGGGGGGACGAAGAGAAAGGTGACGGCCCGCCAATACTGTCCGCCCAGAAAAGACTGTGGGTCAAAGACGAGGATATCGGGGAATTGGGGTTTAAAGAGACTGAGAATTCCAATGACGGCATTCATTCCGGCTAGAAATGTCGCTAGCCCCGGAATCGCTAAAAAGCCCAATTTTCTTTCTAGTTGGTCCAGCCATTTAGGTCCCATATCTTTCGCTCATCATATCATTTCTTGGCCGCTGGATAGTCTGCCAGAATCGTGTCATCGCCGCTCTGCCACCGCCGCGTCAAAAAAAATCGCTTCTGTGATAGAATAGGCTTAAGAGTCATTTGAGTTTGGGCCTGGAGGCAGACCATGAACATGCGCCGCAGGATGGTATTTTCCTTTCTGATTTTAGCCCTCTTTTTTTCGCAATCCAAGTTGTGGGCCTGGGGCCCGGTGGGGCATGAGGTCGTGGCTTTAATCGCCGACTCGCGCCTAAGCCCGGACGCTAAAAATCAAATAGCCGCGATTCTGGGGTCCAACGGGAATTTAGAAGAAATCGCCAATTGCGCCGATTGGATTAAACACGCCAAACAAGACGTCTCTTGCGGAAATTTTACCTTGCCTCCGATGCCGGAGACGGCCAGTTGGCATTTCGTGGATATTCCTATTAATAGCCAAGATCCCTCTGGCGCCATTGCCTCGGCTTGTGGGCCGGATGGGCAATGTTCAATTGACCAAATCGAAAGCCATTTGCAGATCCTATCGGACTCCTCCTCATCTCTTGAACAAAGGCAGCAGGCGCTGATGTTTGTCACTCACTTGGTGGGAGATCTGCACCAACCCTTGCACAACGCGACTGAAATCTTGCCGGATGGAACTTCCGACCGGGGCGGAAATCTAAAAAAAATGAGCTTTGAGTCTGGCGGCAAGGCGACCAATCTCCACGCACTATGGGACGATCTCATTGAGCCCGCTTCCGAGGCCAAAGACATGGATCCCGAGAGCCTCGCTCAAACTCTCGAAGGGGAAATTTCCGATCAGGATGCCGTGATTTGGTCTCAGGCTAGCTTGGCTGACATGGCCTTGGAAGGCTATGAAATCGCCCAGAATCAAATTTATCCCGATTATCACGCTCCCGGCGGGGATGTCGTGACCTCCAGCTACGAAGATCAAATGCGCCCGATTGTCGATGAGCGTCTTGAAAAAGCCGGAGTGCGCTTGGCCGCTCTTTTAAATAAGACTTTTAAACCTATTCCAGTGCTTGTGCCGAGCCCATCGATTCTTGGTTCCGCCAATCAAAAACTCCCGAAGATAGAAAAGCTCCTGATTCCAGCTTTGGGACGCGCGTGGTAGAGACGCGGACGAAAAAGGGACAGTCCCCTTTTCTTCTTTTTCGCATTCTTGACAAATGCCTATGGGCCTGATACATTTTTAATAGAGGTGTTTGAAATGAAGAAAATCTTGGCATTAGGGATTGTCTTTTCTTTTGGGATTTACAGCTTGGCCTTGGCCAATGAAGGCAGATTCTCGCCCAGAAAAATTTATGATAAAGCCGCTCCGGCGGTGGTAACCGTCATCTGCAGCGGCCCGGAGGGGGGAAACGGCGAATTGGGAAGCGGCAGTTTGATTGCCGAAAACGAGGTTTTAACTAACGCGCATGTCGTCATTCACAAATCGACCGGGCATCCGTGGCCGTTGGTCCGCGTTTATCTTAAACCCAAGCATATGACGGGAAATCCGGATAAAGATCTCAGACACGCTATTCGAGCGCGCGTGGCTTTTTATGACCGGACTCTCGATTTAGCTCTTTTAAAGCTCGATCATCCGGCTCTTGGGCGCCCGACCTTGTCTTTGGCCAATCCCAACAGCGTTTCAGTCGGCGATCCGGTCGCGGCCATTGGAGACCCTGAAGATGGCGGGCTTTGGACCTTGACGACCGGAATTATCAGCGCCGTCATAGCCAATTTGGGCGGGGTCAAAGGCCGCTATGGATATCAGACCGATGCCTCTATTAACCGTGGCAACTCTGGCGGGCCGCTTCTCAATTCTAACGCGGATATCGTGGGAATGAATACCATGATGGCAAGACGAGCCCCAGATGGCCTAGCCATTACCGCGGTCAATTTCGCGATTCGTTCCGACGTCATCAGAGCGTGGCTCAATTCCAATGCCGGTATGGATCTCGCTTATGCAAATCCAGTCAGCGCGCCGGTCAATTCGCCAGAACAACAAGTCGCTCAAAATAATTCTCATTCTGCGCAGACCAAGTCCGCTCGCGCAATTCCTTCCGCAGCTAATGAGTCGGCCTTGGTCACCAAAAAAATACCGGTTCCTTCGACGCCGTCTACCCAAGCTCCAACAACCGCTCCCGTTCAAGCCCTTCCGGTCCATCATGTGACGATTACCGAAAGTAAGCCCTATAACCGCCGCCAGCTTCTTCTAAAGAAGATGCATGAAATGGACAATCTGGAAGAGGAAATGCATCAGGAATTTCTCCAGCACGCCCAGAACCTCAATCAATAGCCGCGCATTTTTCTAGGCCTTTTTTCTGGAATTATCTGGGCCTTTTGGCCTATAGGAGATTTTTTAAATCAGGATATAATAGATATATGAACGTAATGGAATTAAAATCAGAACCGAGCGCGGAGGTGGATTCTTTCTCGCCTCGAGATTGGGTTTCTGGGGGAAATGCAAAAGAATCCCCGAAAATTCTAGCGAAGACGAAGCCTTCACGAGCTTCGCTTTCAAAAAAATTATTTGTTTATCTCATTGATGACGATCCGCATTTCCGCGAGACATTTTTAGACGTTATGTCTCTGCGCGGAATTGAGGCCAAGAGCGCGTCTTGCGGCCTAGAAGCCTTAAAGGAACTTCAAATTTCTCGCCCTGCGGTTATCATTGTTGATGTTCGCTTGCCGGATATTCACGGTTTTGATCTGTGCCGCCTGATAAGAAGAATGGACGGTTTTCAAACCATTCCCTTGGTTCTTTTGTCGGCTTCTTTCCGCTATAACGATCCGCGCGATCAGGTGGAAGGCCTGTTAGCCGGCGCTTCCATTTTTCTTTCCAAGCCGATTACGATGGAAAATTTGTGGATGGAGATTGATTCTCTCCTCAAACGCGGACGGTAAATTACGAGCCAAGTTGACCCGTCTATTCGCTCTTCTTTAATTCCAGGCCAGAAGTTGACGGCTCTAATTAAGGGTTTGGCTACCGAGGGGCCTGGACTGGCGATTCCAGAAGGGAAAACCGGACCCGTTGTTTTTGTTCCTTTCGCGGCGGCGGGCGACCGAGTTCAGATTGAAATCACGGAATTTAAGAAAAATTTCGCTCGCGGAAAAATTCTCAAGGTTCTCTCTCCGGGGCCTGGGCGTATTGAGCCCGCGTGTTCTCTTCATTTTTCCGAAAGCCGAAAGACCGAGGCCTGCGGCGGGTGCAATTGGCAGCATTTGGATTACGCGCAGCAGCTCATTGAAAAGAGAAATCTCGTCATAGATACCCTCAAAAAAATCGGCGGGTTTCAAAATCCTCATATCAAGGAAACCCTCCCTTCTCCCCAAAATTGGAAATACCGCAACAAGGTCCAGATTCCTTTTGGAAAAAGAGAAGGCAAGGTCATTTGCGGATTCTATGCGGCAGGGACTCATCACATCGTCGATTTCTCCGATTGTCCGGTACAGTCGGAAATTTCCGTTCGCATCGCCTTGAGAGTCAAAGCCTTGGCTCAAGAAGAGAATTGGCCGATCTACGATGAATCTTCCGGCGGCGGCTGGTTGCGGCATTTATTGATACGTTCCAATTATGAAGGAAAAGCCCTGGTGGCCTTGATTACCCGCACGGATTATTTCCCCAAGCTCCGCGAGGTCCTTGATTCTTTGACCCGGGAGTTTCCCCAAATCGTCGGAATTCATCAAAACATCCAGCCGCTTAAGACTTCGGTCATCCTGGGTCCGAAATGGAAAAAACTTTGGGGACAAGAGTCGATTATCGAGAAAATTGGCCCTTTTTTATTTAAGGTTTCAGCGGGCTCTTTTCTCCAGGTCAATACTCCGGCGGCGGAGGTCTTATACCGCGCGGCGATGAACGCCCTGTCCGAAGGAGGGCGTCCGCCCTTGATTTTAGATCTTTACTGCGGAGTGGGAACGACGAGTTTGTGGGCGTCTAAGGTTTCAGAGCGGGTCATTGGGGTTGAGGAAAATCCCCAGGCGGTCAAAGACGCATGGGAGAACGCGCGTTTAAATAAAATTAATCGGGTTCGCTTCTTGGCCGGTAGGGCCGAGGCGGTGTTGCCTAGAATCGCGCGGCAAATGAAAGAAGGCTCTTCCGTTTTATGCGATCCGCCTCGGACCGGGCTAGCCCCTCACATCCCCAAGGCTTTAGGGCGCTTGCCGATTGGGAAAATAGTCTATATCTCTTGCGATTTGGGGACATTTAGCCGCGATGCCGCCCTTTTGTCACGGGAGGGGTTTTCCTTGCGTTCCGTTCAGCCCGTCGATTTGTTTCCACAAACGGCGCATGTTGAATCCGTCGGAATTTTTGAGCGAAAACCCAGGTCCTAGAATCTCTAGGCCTTTAGGCCCAGGACGCAAGAGCCTTCCTTTGCTATATTAATAGTAATGAAACAAAGACTAACAACCAGGCGCGGGGTTGGGCTCATATTCTCCAGCGCGTTTTCTCTTATTTCGCTTCTATCCTCTCTTTATGCAAGCCCTATGTTTATCTCGGGGACGGATGAATCTGTTTCCTCCAACGCTTTGGATTTGGGGCATGAAACGCGGAAAATCATGCGCTTGGTCGCTAATAAAAACGCTTCTGTTCTTGCGATCCATCAGAAAGCCGAGACCGATTATGAATTTGGAATGCCAGGGGCGGCGATTTTAATTCGCCCGCATCTTCATCCCTACAAAATCGAGCCAAGCTTGGGCGAGTCGCCCGCCACTATCGAGGATTTAATTTCCGCCGCCAAGGATAGAATCGAGACCAATCAGGGCGTCCCTTCGGACTCAACGGTCGAGGCAACCTTGGCGAAAATTGAAAAGATGGAGTCCCATCAACGCCTTTCCTACGCGAAACTCCCTTCTAACGAGTTGGGAGTTTACAATAAGATATGCGGGGGAAATAAAGTCGGGAAAAGAGTTGGCACGATTAATCTCCACTTTCACCTAGCTTCCATTGCGGTCGCCGTCGGACGTCCTTTGGCGGCCTGCGTCCTTTTTCATGAGGCGGGGCACGCTTCCGATCCTAATATCTGCCATGAATCGGTGGAGGATGTCGAATCTTTCGCTTTTCATCGGGAATACGACTGCATTAAGGCAATTTACCCGACCGGAGAAGAATTGCTGACGACCTATCAGCAGTTAAATAATGCGGCCGAAGACCCCAAGGCTCCCAGCATCGTCAGAGAATCTTTGGATTTCATGAGAAATATTCATCAAATTTACCACACAGGCGGAGACGATCAAAAAATTAGGGAGTTGGTCAATAAACTTTACAACTCCGACGGAACCCCGAGTTCGCCTGGGGCTTGACCGGAGATGGGGAAAGGCCCTCACTCGCAAAAATTCATTCTTGCTATTGATCAAGGAACAACCGGGACTACCGTCGTTATTATTGATTCAAAAGCTCGCCTGCGCGCGAAAGCGACTTGCGAGTTTAAACAAAATTTTCCTCAGCCGGGCTGGGTTGAACACGATCCCGAAGACATTTGGAATTCTGTAGTAAAGGCCATCGCCCAGGCCCTTCAAGAATCTAGAATCTCTTCTTCTCAGATTGCCTCTATTGGCCTTGCCAATCAGCGCGAGACAAGTTTGCTTTGGGAACGTCCAAGCGGCAAGGCGGTTTATCCAGCGATTGTTTGGCAGGACCGGAGAACCGCGGCTTTTTGCGAATCTCTTAAAAAAGCGGGCCGAGAAGCCTTGTTTCATAAAAAGACCGGACTTTTCTTGGATCCTTATTTTTCCGGGACTAAAATACGCTGGATTTTGGACCATGTTCCGGGTATTTCTGCGCGCGCTCAAAAAGGGGAGATCGCCTTTGGGACCATCGACTCTTTTTTATTGTGGAAGTTAAGCGGCGGCAAGGTCCATAAAACCGACGCGACGAACGCTTCCCGCACGCTTTTAATGAACCTTAAAACCCTTGAGTGGGATGAAAAACTCTGTTCCATCTTAAACGTTCCAATGAAAATTTTGCCTGAAATTTGCCCCAATGTGGGAGTTTTTGGCGCCACCCGCAGCGCGCCCAATCTCCCCGATGGAATTCCAATTTCCGCAATGGCGGGCGATCAGCAGGCGGCGCTTTTTGGACAGCGCGGTTTTTCCAAGGGAGACGCCAAATGCACATTTGGAACCGGCAGTTTTATTTTGCTTAACACCGGCGAAACTCCCGTGTCGAGCCGATGGGGCAATGTCAGCACGGTGGCCCTTTATTTTAACGGGCGGGTCAGTTACGCTCTTGAAGGCGGCGCTTTTATCTGCGGCGCGGCGGTCCAATGGCTTAGAGACGGGCTTAAAATTATCCGCTCTTCTTCTGAAATCGAGAAATTGGCTTCTTCCGTTCCGGATAACGGGGGCGTTCAGTTTGTCCCGGCCTTTGCTGGCTTGGGCGTTCCCTATTGGAATCCCGAGGTTCGAGGACTCATCTGCGGCTTGACTCGCGGTATTGGGCGCGGGCATCTCGCTTTAGCGACTTTAGAGGCGATCTCTCTTCAAAATGTCGATATTCTGCGCGCGATGGCCAAAGATATCCATGGCCCCATTAAAACTCTGCGGGTCGATGGCGGGGCTTCAAGTAATAATCTTTTAATGCAAATTCAATCTGACTATTCCGGGGTGCGCCTTTATCGGCCCGAGAATGTCGAGACGACGGCCTTGGGAGCGGCGTTGATGGCTGGACTGGGAGCGGGTTTTTGGAAAAGTCTCGAGGAAATTAAAAAGATTCGGATACAAGAAAAGAAATTTATCCCCGCGATGGGGAGAAAAAAACGGGAAGAGCGGCTTGAAATCTGGCGCCAGGCCATCGCCCGTGCCCAAAAATAGGGACAGTCCCTTTTTTTTGCTTGAAAATAAATGATTTTTTAAAATTACGATATAATCCAGGTTGCAAATTTTATTTTATGCTGAAAAATAAAAGAAAAAAAAGGGGACTGCCCCTATTTCCCCTATTTCCAAGAATATTAATTACTCGTCCGGAGGAAAAATCCTCTGTTTTTGCGGAGAAATTGAAATCCCTGGGGGCAAGACCTGTGCTTCTTCCATTGACTCAAATTCTCCCTCCCAACTCTTTTCGCTTAATGGACGAGTCTCTCAAAAAATGGAATGACTTTGATATCGTTATTTTTACCAGCGCCCTGGCGGTGCAGTTTTTTTTGTCGCGCGCCAAAGATTTAAGTCTTCGGCTTTCTCAGCCCAAGATTCTTTACGCTATTGGACCTCAGACCCAACAAGCCTTAAAAGCGGCGGGATTTCTAAAAGTCAAAATGCCGAGCGAGTTCCGAGCGGAAGGGCTGTTAAAGGAGCTTAAAAACGTCCAAGGCCTTAAAATTTTGATTCCGCGGGCCAAGGAAGCGCGGGAGATTCTGCCCCAGACATTGAGAAAAAGAGGAGCCCGTGTTCAGGTTCCCGCAGTGTATCAGGTCGTGCCGCATCAGAAATATCTGCTCAGGCTTAAGCGAATGTCCGAAAAAGATTTTGACGCGGTGGTCTTTGCCTCGGGGCGTTCAGTCAAAGAGTTTGTCAAGGCCTTTGGGCTTTTAAAATCGCGGAAATTGTTTTCAAAAAAGGCGGCGGTGTGTATCGGTTCGGTGACGGCCGAGGTTCTTCGGAGTTTTGGAATTAGCGCCGTCCAATCCCAAAGCCCGGATCAGGCGGGTTTGATTGCGGCGCTTGAAAAAGTTTTGTTAGGAGAAAAATGTGGAAATAACAACCAATGAAAGCGCGCGTTATCGCGCCATTCTTTTAAAAGCCTTGGCCGCGGGAGCGCGAGTTTTAAAGGATAAATTTTTAAGCGTTTCTGTCCGTTACAAAGGGCGGGTGAACTTAGTGACCGAGGCCGACCTTCTTAGCCAAAAAGCCATTTTATCGGTGATTGAGCGCTTGGCCCCCTCGCATGACTATCAAGCGGAGGAAGATGCCGTTCGAGATACCGGCTCTTCTTTTCGCTGGGTCATCGATCCGCTCGATGGAACGACCAATTACGCCCATGGCTATCCGGCCTCTTGCGTCTCGATCGCCCTTTTGTTTAAAGATAAGCCGATCTTAGCCGGAATTGAAGATCCTTTCCGGGGAGAGCGCTTTATCGCCGAGAAAGGCAAAGGCTCTTTTCTAAACGGGAAAAAAATCAGGGTCTCTGGGGTCAAGTCGTTGAGGGAATCTCTACTGATTACCGGTTTTGCCTATGATCGACACCGCCATTCTCATTTTTATGTCGAGCGCTTGAGAAAGTTTCTTCTCGCTTCTCATGATATTCGGAGAAGCGGCAGCGCCGCCCTTGATTTAGCCTGGATTGCCTGCGGGCGGGCGGATGGTTTTTGGGAGTTTCGCTTAAACCCCTGGGATGTGGCGGCGGGTT
>JAJZJF010000055.1 GCA_021810245.1 bacterium | reverse complement strand
AAAAACGCGATGCTTCAGCGCATTTATGGAACGGCTTGGGCCACGAAAGAAGATTTGGAAAAACATCTAAAGATGTTGGAAGAAGCCAAAGCGCGGGATCACAGGAAGCTCGGAACGGAATTGCGCCTGTTTACCATTTCCGACAGAATCGGCCCGGGGCTTCCGCTTTGGCTTCCCAAAGGCGCGACGATCCGCTCAATCATCGAACGCTATATTGTCGATCTTGAGCGCTCCCTTGGATATCAGCATGTTTACAGCCCCGCGCTGGCGCGGGTTGAACTCTACAAACAATCCGGCCATTGGGACCATTTCAAGGAAAATATGTACCCGGCCATGCAATTTGAAAACAAAGAAGAACTTGTTTTGCGGCCGATGAACTGTCCACACCACATCATGATCTACAAAAATGATCTACACAGCTACCGCGATCTACCGCTTCGCATCGCGGAACTGGGAACGATGTATCGCTACGAACGCTCCGGAGTTTTGTCGGGGCTTTCCCGCGTGCGGGCCATGACCTTAAACGACGCCCATATTTTCTGCCTGCCGGACCAAATCCGAAGCGAAGCGACGGCGGTGCTTCGCCTCATAGAGCGCGTCTACAAAGATTTTGGATTTAAGGATTATTGGTTTCGCTTGTCCTTGCGCGACCCCGCCGACAAAATCAAATATGTGGATAATCCAGCTATGTGGGACAAGGCCGAGCGCTTATTAAAAGAAGCTTTGTCCGAGGTTGGAGTTCCTTTCAAAGAAGCCGCCGGAGAAGCGGCCTATTACGGCCCCAAGATCGATGTTCAGCTCCATGACGCGCTCGGACACAGCGAAACTCTTTCGACTCTTCAGCTTGACTTTTACCTCCCGGAGCGTTTCGATCTCGAATATGTCGGCAAAGACGGCGCCCGAGAGCGCCCCGTGATGATTCACCGAGGAATTGTCAGCACCATGGAGCGCATGACGGCTTTTTTAATCGAACACTACGCCGGCAATTTTCCCCTGTGGCTGTCTCCGGTGCAGGTTAAAATTTTGACCCTCACCGACGCCGAAGAAGGCCCCGCGCGGGCGCTGGAAGAACATCTCTTGGCGGCCGGACTGCGCACCTCTTTAGATTTAAGAGCGGAAAAGATCAGCGCAAAAATTCGCGACGCCCAATTGGAAAAAATTCCCTATATGATTATTTTGGGTCCCAAAGACGTCGCGGCAAAAACCCTGTCTATCCGTTTAAGAGACGGGCGGCAAGTCCACGGAATTTCCGAAGAAAAATTGATTCAAGAATTAACACGGGAGAACACAAGCAAAACCCTTTCCGCTACCTGGCTGGAACCAAGATGAAAACGCGCTTTATAGGATTAAGTCTTCTTCTCGTCGCCGTTTCCTTGCACGCTGGCTGGTTTGGGAACAACGGCCCCTCCCGCGCCGATGAGGAAGAGGCTTTTAGGAACTCGGCAATATTTTTCCAGCCCCCCGGGAAAGATTTGAAAAGCGCTTATCAATCTTTTAAAAAATATATTCACCAATATCCAAGAAGCCCTAAGATTCTTGACGCGGAATTTTTACTAGGCGAAGCCGCGATGGAAGAGGCCTTAGATTCCCTCAAAGCCCGCGAATCCCACGCAAGAACTAATTTCATGAGGAGAAATCTACATCAGAAGCCAGCTGAAAATCTCCTCGTCACTCAAGACCTTTCAAACGCGGAGAAAGCTTATAAATTCGTCGTCAAGCATGACCCCAAGACCGGGCTCGGGGCTTCAGCTCAATACCGCTTAGGGGAATTAGCCTATGATGAAAGGCATTGGAATAAGGCGATTAAGCGGTTTAAAGACGTTGAAATCAACTATCCCCATTCCTACATAGCCCCGGAAGCCTTGATGGGAATTGTTTTTTCCGACCTCGCTTTGGGAAACTATGCTCAAGCGGAAACCGACCTTACGGCTCTCGGAGAAGATTTCCCGCTCTATTTAAAAATTCCCTCGATGCTCTACTCTCAAGGAATTATCGCGCTCCACGAACAAGATTACGAAAAGGCCGAGAAATTCTTTAAACGCGTAAAAAGCGCGGATTCAACCTACTATTTAGGCTTAACTTATATTCTCTCTAAGCGCCCCTATCTCGCCGCCTCGACCTTGGACCGATTCGAGACTCAATACCCTCAAGATCCGCTTCAAGAAGAAGCTCATTTGATGATGGGAGACGCGTTTTTTTTGGCGAAGGATTATGACGGGGCTATCGCGAAATACCAGGCGTTTCTCTCATCTTATCCTGCTAGCTCTCTTGATGCCGCCGCTACCTATCGCTTAGGATCCTCGTTTTTCGACAAACAAGATTATAACACCGCCCTTGAATATTTCCGCAACGTAGTTGGGAAATACCCGAAGAGTTTTTTTGCTCCACTCGCCCAATACTTCATCGGCGAAGCTTATCTAAATTCCGACCAATTGCGTTTCGCTCTTTTTGCCTACACCCGGATCATTACGCATTATCCCGCGGCTGCCGATATCATCAAGCTCGCTCGCTATAAAATCATTTGGACCCAATATCAAATGGGAAATTATGCCCAAGTCGTCCAGAGCGCCCAAGACTTTCTCTCTTCATATCCGGAAGATAAATTGGCCAAGGACGTTAGCCTCATCGAGGGAAACGCCTTTAAGAAACTCAAGCGCAATGACGACGCAATCGCGGCATTTCAGCACGTCATCGATCTCGCTCCTTCTTCCGAAGTCGCCGAGCAAGCCCTTTTCTCCATTCTCAAAGACGAATTCGATGAGAAATCCTACTATTCCATTATCACTTCTTATCAATTCATCTTCAGACATTTGCCGCCTTCCCAATCCCAATGGCGCATTTTGAGCTATCTTTATGCCGCCGAAGCCTATCTTTCGCTCAATCGTCCGACCGAGGCCAAGGATATTTATAAGATGACCTTGCAGCTCTATCCCGACAGTCCTTACGCTCTCTACGCCCAAGATGGGCTGGCTTGGGCTTATACCTATGCGGGAGAAGACGAAAAGGCCTTGGCCGCCCGGCAAAAACTCAAAGACATGATGTCGCTTTTAAGTTCTACTTCTTCTTTTGCTGGGGCAAGCGAGATGGGAATCGCCGACAGTCTGTTTAACCAAAGAAAATACGAGTATGCATATGAAATTTACTCAAAATTCGCGAAAAACAACCCCAATTCTCCCGAACTTCCGCGCGTTCTCTACCACGAGGGTCTCAGTCTCTACAAAATGCGCTATTACACGCAAGCCGTCGATACCTGGAACCAACTGGCGGCCAAATTTCCAAAGTCGCCAGAGGCAAGAAAGGGCTCTTTCTTGGCGGCCGACACGCTTTTTCGCGCGCAGAAATATCCCGAAGCCATCCAAATTTATCGGAGAATTTTGCACGACTATGTTGACAGCAAGCGCTTAGCCCTAGCGCGGCTGAGAATCGCGCAGTCTTATTTTAACGAACAAAAAGACGATAAAGCCGTCGAAGAAACAGAAACCTTGATCCGCAGCTTCCCAAACGCGCAGGAATCCCTCGACTCTTTAGACATGCTTGACTCCATCTTTGACCGGACCAAAAACATCGATTATAAAACCGTGTTCAATACCATCATCGCCTCAGCCCCCAGTAGCCCTGTCGCGGCGGAAGCCACCTATCGCCTCGCCCGACGCGCATTGGACGACAAGAATTATTCCCTAGCCATCGATTATTTCCAGAAATTCAGCGTCCGCTATACCGAACATCCTAAATTGGCTAAAGCCCAATTTTTCCTTGGCGAAAGCTACATTCAAACCAAGAAATACCAAGAGGCGGTGGCGCCGCTTGAGCGCTTCATCAACAATTTCGCGGCTTCCCAAGAAACCCCTATCGCGATCTTCCATCTAGCGACTTGCTTCTATAACCTTAAAGAATATCGGGAAGCGGCGCAAAATTATGCCCAGCTTTTGAGAGACTATCCAAATTCGGACTATGAAAAAGCCGCTCAATTTAATCTGGCTTTGACCTACAAGGATTTAGGAGAATCTGATTTGGCGCAGCAAGCCTATCAGGACTATGTCAAAACGGTCGGATCAAAAAGCCCCGATGGGCGCTCGGCTTATTGGGAGATATTTGACATCCAGAAAAAAGAGCGGGACTATGACGGAGCGCTTAAGACCTTGGATCAATTAGACGCCTCGGCAACCGAACCATCACAAAAACTGGAAGATACCTTCCGCCGGGGAGAAATTTACTCGTTGATGGCCCGCCCCGATGAAGAACTCAACGTCTGGAAGAAAATGGAGGGGATGGATCCCGCGAATAACCCCTTCCGCCTCCAAGCCTTGATCAAATTGGGAGAGATGTATGAGAAGTATAACGATTTTGCCGACGCCGCCTCGGTCTACAAAAACCTAGCCAGAAGCGCTTCGGGAGGCCTCGCCACTCAAGCCCTGGAAAGAGCCAAGGCGCTGGCAGCCGAGGCAAAAAGGCAGGGTTCATCGGCTCCGGCGGCAACCGACCCAAGCTCTTCCTCAAATCCGCCCAAAGACGCTACGCCGAACCAAATGCCAGGAATGCAATAGTTCAAGGAGAATTCAATGGGAATTAACTTAATCGAAATTTTAAAACAAAGCTTTACGCTCGCCATCCTTCTTTTCTGCTCGGTTCTTTCCTTTACCTTCATGTTCGAGCGCTGGTGGTATTTCAGACACGCTGACCCCAAAGGAAACGATATCCTAAACGGAATCAGAAAGTTTTTGGAAGCGGGAAACATCCAGGAAGCCATTAACTTTTGCCAGAAAAGCCGCTCGGCTATCGCCAAGGTCATTCATTACGGCCTCATCAATCATAACCGTTCAAGGCAAGATCTTTGGGAACTCTTGGAAACCAAACGGCAGGAAGAGCGTCTGCGTTTGGAGCGATTTTTAGGAATCTTGGGGACGCTTGGAAATATTTCCCCCTTTATCGGCCTGTTTGGAACCGTGGTGGGAATCATCAAGGCTTTTCGAGACCTCGCTCTGGCTGGAACCGGCGGCCCTGCCGTCGTCGCCCGCGGCATCGCCGAAGCCTTGGTTTCAACCGCCGCCGGGCTTTTAGTGGCCATTCCCGCCGTCATCATCTATAACTATTTTATGCGCCGGGTCAAGGCGGTCTCCGTTAAAATGGAAGTGGCCTCAACTCGACTGATCGTTCTTTTGGGAGCGAAATGAGTATTGGACATCCGAAATCGGAAACCTCGGAAGAGCCCATTACCGGCATCAACGTCACGCCTCTGGTCGACGTCTCCTTGGTCTTGGTCATTATTTTCATGGCGGCCGCTCCTTTTACGGTCATCGCTGGAATCAAGGTTTTGGAATCTCAAACCGGAATCGTCACTGGAAAGGTTTCCGCCTCCGACAATGTCACGGTTAAAATTGATATTAACGATAAAATTACGGTCAATGATCGTCCGATTACCTCTCATTCCACGCAAGATTTAATTAGCGCCATTGGGCGCGCCTTGCTGAAAAGCAAGGACCGAATGGTCATCGTTTCCGCTGATGACAAAAACAAGGTCGGACAAGTCGTCAACCTTTTAGATTCCGCCAAACAAGCGGGAGCGCTCAAAGTCGCGATCATGAAAAACGACTCAAGTCCCGCTCCCGTTAAAGGACCTAAACGTGGCAATCGAAACCGCGGCTGAAGGAGACATCGTCTCCGGAATCAACGTCACTCCCCTCGTGGACGTTTGCTTGGTCTTGGTTATTATTTTTATGGTGACCGCGCCGCTTTTATCCAACCCTCCCATCAAGGTTGACTTGCCAATGGCACACACTCAGGAAGGCCATGATGGCGACAAGATCACCGTGACCCTGGGAAAAGACGGTAACGTCGCGGTCGGACAAAAGATTTTTTCAAACGCCGCCGCGGCCGAGGCGTCATTAAACGCCCATATTGCCAATAGCGACACAAAAATCGTTGTCATAAGAGCCGATCGCGACGCCTTAAACGGCTGGCTGACCGACATCATGGCGCGCGCCAAAGCCGACGGGGCACTTAACATCACGATCGCGACCCTTCAGAAAAAATGACCAAGCCTAAGCGCGGCCGCTTTCTTAAACAAACTCTGGAAGCAACATTCCCTCATTTATATTCGGTGAGAAATGGTTGGGACCAGATTTCTTACGGAAGGAAACCATGAACGAAGAGCGCACCCCTTTAGCCTTAATTTTATCGACTCTTCTTCACGCGGCCGGGCTTTTTCTCTTTTTAATGTTGGCCAAACACAATGCAAAAAAAGTCGCTCAAACGATTTCCGATGTCGATTTGCTTGTCCCAATGCACAAAACTCTTCCACCGCCGCTTCCAAGCGCGGTCAAAAGATTCCGCCCAAAACCCAAAAAGATCGCTTTTAAAAGCATGAAAGATTTTTTAAAACTCGCTCTCCCCGCGCCGGCGACTCCCAAACCTCAGGCTCCTAAAGCGCTTAGCGTCGCGCTTCCTGAAGAGCATCATCTAATGGCCGCCGCGCCCAAAATAGAAGATCGCGGGAGAATGCGCGCGAGGCAGAAGCTAGAATCTCATTTGGACATGAGCCGCAAGGACCTCCCCCAACAGGCCGCCTTTAAAGAGAATTTTAACGACTCTCACCATGAAACCATGGCCCAACTTCCAAAGCTCGAGGAAATCGGCCGCAGGCGCGCGCCGCAAAAACTCATCAATCAAATCGCCCTTCAAGACGCCCAACAGCAAAACGCTCCAATGGGTATTGCGGATGCGAATGTCTCTCTGCCGGAAAATCATACCGC
This sequence comes from bacterium, assembly GCA_021810245.1. Classification (GTDB taxonomy): domain Bacteria; phylum Elusimicrobiota; class Elusimicrobia; order UBA1565; family UBA9628; genus JAKAQV01. The sequence continues at coordinate 5,469 of JAJZJF010000055.1, read as the reverse complement.
TGCGCAAGTGCAAGAAGCTCCGCTAGACGAAGCTTCTCCCGAGCCTATCCACTCCCACCATTTTTCCGCTGAAATACCGGGCTCTTCGATCCAGATGGCGCCTCAAAGCGCGCCTCTTCCCGGAGCGTCTCTCTCGTCCGACAGTTTGAGCGTTAAAACGACCCATCCAACCACCGCCGCCAATCTCAAAAGCGGAGGAAAAAAAGGCGTTGACATCGAAGGCCCTCTCGCAAACCGAAATGTAATTTCTTACAATATCCCCAAGTTCCCGGACTGGGCGCTCAAACAAGGAATCCCGGAATCATCGGTCTCTATTAGGTTCTGGGTCTCTCCGGACGGGAAAGTATTGCCGAATTTGAGAATAGAGAGAACATCGGGATTTGGAAGACTGGACCGTTTGGCTATGAAGGCCTTAAGGAAATGGCGCTTTGCGCCAATTAAAACACAGGAGAAAGAATGGGGCGTCATTACCTTCCGCTTTTTGCTCGATTAATTCCGATCATTATCCTCTTGGAGATCGGCTATTGCCGACGCGCCCAAGCAGATGATAATTCATCCGACTCAACAGTCGAATCTCCCACTATTTCCAGCGGTGGGGCTCCGACTCAAGTGACGGTCAAGGGCCATGAAGAATCCTCAAGAATCACCAGCGTCAAGCCGCCTATCCATATCGAAGTCGACCCTTTTCAAAGCATCCGATCGACGATAGAGCCCAAGCAGTCTCTTTTGTTGGCCATTTCTCCCAATATGTCCTCATGGCGCCATACCCATCCTGAATTTCTAATGGCCCAGCGAGTGATCAAACCTTGGAGTTCCGCGTTTAGCGCGGGTTCCGGCATCGTTTTTCACGTTAGAAAAGAGCTCGATAAGGCCATAGGCCATTCTCTTCCTCCCAAAAAAGCCCGCCAATACGCATGGAAACTGTCCATCGTCAACGACCAGGGACGGGTTTTCCAAAAATATGGCGGCCCCGATAATCCACCAAAGGAGACCGTCTGGTCGGGAGAAAGCCAAACCGGAGGCTACGTTAAAGCGGGAGAATCTTATTCTCCTGTTTACACCTTTATCGATCCCAACGGATCCCCCCACACCATCGTGGGAAAACCCATTATCTTTAAAGGCACCATTCACCAAGAAGCTGACGGAAGACATCTGGAACTCAATTCGACCATTCTCTTTGGGCCCCGGCGCGCGGAGAGGGAAATCCAAGCCCCGGAGGGAACCAACCTTCTTCAGTCAGCGGCAGATTTTATCAAGCGCTTTTTCCCCAATTATCCGTTGCGGGTACAAGCCTTTGCCGCAACGGACTCTTTGGCGCGCTCCCAGGCGGAAGCGGTCAAGGCCGCTCTCCTTAAAGAGCTAATGCTGCCCTCTCAGGACTTATCAACCGATGCCGCCGAAGCGTCCTTTTCCCACCAGAGAGTGGTCATTGTCATATCTAATCCCTAATCAGTCATATCCGCTCTACCGGCGAACTTTTTTTGATAGAATGCGTATTAATGATAGAGAGGAAAGAGGAACTCTTGGATCCTAAGAGGTTTCAGGACGATGCGGCAAGATCTTTCCGGCAGGTTGAATTCGTCGCCCTGCTTAAAAACAATGGCGATAAAGTTTATAATTTTGCTTGGCGCTTGGCGGGCAATGAACAGGACGCATGGGATTTATTTCAGGAAACTTTAATGAAAGCCTACTCGCATTTTGAATCTTACGACCAAAGTCGCCCGTTCGACAGCTGGTTGTTTAAAATACTCCAAAACGTTTATTTAGACGAACGCAGACGCAACTCCAGAAAAACAGTTGCCTCGCTTGACGCGCCCTCTCCGATTTCCGGAAAACCCTGGGAAGAGATTCTCTCTGGAACCGATTTAAATCCTTTAGAGCGCTTGTCCAAGGAAGAAAACGCGGATCTGGTCCAAAAAGCCTTGGCCGGGCTTCCGCCCTTATACCGGAGCGCCGTCATCCTTTGCGATATGGAAGGGCTCTCCTACGATGCCATTGCGGAAGTCATGGATTGCCCTCTTGGCACGGTCAGATCCCGGGTTCATCAAGCGCGCCTTCTTTTAAAAAAAGCCTTTGAGGATTTATCTGATACCTTAAGTCCGGACAAACAACTCCAATGACCACAGAACACGAAGAAGCCGCTTTTTTATCTGCCCTTTTAGACGGCGAACTTGAGGGTCCTGAAAGGGTTCGCCTCCAAAAGCATTTGTCTTCCTGCCCCTCTTGCTCTCTTGAGCTTGAAGCTTTAAGAAAAGTCAAAATGGTTTTAGCGAAAGCTCCTAAAAAATCCATGCCGCTGGAATGGACCCAAACCTTCCCGCAGGCCTTAACGGCGGCGGCAAGCCCCCGAAAAACATCTTCCCGCGCGAGGGTTTTTTCTCAAAGTTGGCTTATTCCTGCCTTGGTCGCCGCGGCCGTTTCCTTTGCAGTCAGTTTTTGGATTTTCCAAAGCCGGGAAAATTTTCCGTTGCGGCATAGCTTGAGCTTAAATGCCGTTTCCGCCCCGAGCACGACAGTTTCTCCGCTCAATCCAGGTTCAAGCCAAACGCAAGACAACACTCCCTAATCCCGCCCCATAGTTCCGTTTACACCTAGGCCTTTTTCCAGACTCTTCCTAGGCCTTTTGGTTCATGCGCTTTTACTCCGGCCATGATACACTTTCTCTAGTCCTCATGAATAAAAAAATAAGAGTCATCGTCCTCCATGCATTCATCGCTTTTTTCCCCGGCATTCTTCGCGCTGGCCCGGTAGAGAGTATTCCTCAAGATCTACCGCTAAAAACCGGTCAAATCATCGGGATTTCCGAAATGATAAAGGACCCAAGCACCTTTTTTTTCGAGGCATTCACAGGCAGCCGCTACGGACACATTGGAGTTATCGGCGACAAGGAAAACGGACGCTGGCAGGTTTATCACTCGAACCCTCCCGCGGTACAAAAAAGCGATATTTCCGATTTTCTGGAGCGTTCGCGCGACGCCTCTGGAAAACTCAACTTTACTCTAGTTGAGCCGACTTCCCCTTTATCTACCGGGGAGCAAAAAGCCCTGATAGACCAAATGCGGCGCATGCTCGGAACCCCCTACAATTACAAGCAATATATTAATAATCATTCCGTCAATTGTTCGGAGTTCGCGTATCAAGCTTTCCGAAATATTGGCCGAGAGGAAATCGGACAAATCGAGAAGATTATTAACGACACCAATTTCAAAAGCTTCGATGGCGAACTTTACGGGCTTTACGCAAACCCGGCGGAACCGCTTCCGCAAGACGCATCTGGAATCACTCCCGTCTCCATTATCAATAGCCCAAAACTCCGCGTTGTGCGCGCCAGGCTTCCCGTAGAACGACTGCTCAGCGATCGCGAGATCTACGAGTCCTGGAAAAAAGGCGGCGGACTGAAGGCCTTTGAGCGCGCGCTTGGACCCATCGCCGCCCTCCATAAAATTGACATCGATGATTTCATGAAAAAATTGAGCGAAGCCTCCCATAGGCCAAGCGCGCTTAAACCCTTTCGCCCCTACCCTCTTACCTGGCGGCAACCCTCGCAATAGCGCCAACAACGCCCGCCTTTCCGCCAAGATTGCCCCAATCTTTTAATCATTCCTGATTATTAAACTCCCACTTTGGCAATTTTGTTGCGAAGATAAATTTGCCGGAACAAAATCCTCAAGGAGGCGCAAAATGAATACTCAGAGAGTTTTCTGGACACTATTAATTTCGCTAGGAGCGTTCTTGTTTCTCTCAAACATTCATGCCGCCGATAAAATGGAAGAAGCCTTCCGAAACAGCGTGTTTCCCAATGACTTTGGTCCCACCACTATTAATGTCTCTCACTATCCCAAAAAAATGCAAGCCTACTACAAGCTGTTTCTGGCCAAATGTTCAAAATGCCACAGCGTCGCCCGACCCATCAACGCCCAATTTTTGGAGCTGACGCCCAAAGGGCAAATCTTCGCAAAAAAAGAAGATCCGGAAATATTTAAGGACACCGATGTCTGGAAGGTGAGCCCGGTTATTTGGGACAAATACGTCCATAAGATGATGGCTAAACATGGGGCGGTCATCACCAAGAAAGAAGGCCACGAAATTTATGAGTTCCTGGTCTACGATTCCAAGATGCGCAAAACCGGAGCCAATACAAAGAAATGGGAAAAGCAGCGTGAGCGCTTGCTGAAAAATTTAGAAGAAATAACCGAAGGACTATAGAAACAAGGAGGAGTTATGAAATCGCGCACGGTCTTAATCGTAATAGGAGGTCTCTTGGCGGGATGGGCATCCAACGCCAGAGCGGAGGTGCCGCCAGTTGGAAATGTCGTTCCCGACACGAGCACGTTCTTTGACGGCAAGCCGTTTGACGGAAACGGAGTTCAGCCGTGGTATGATGGAGGGGCAGCCCTCATCAACACCGACAAGATGAATCTCAATATGTTCGGGAGGCTCCAAATGAACGGAGTAGGCGAAATCGTCCCTGATCCAATACGAGCTCATCAGCGCGTCTATTCTTTCATCCAGGAATCGCGATTGGGAATGAGAGGAGACTTTGAAGGCTATAAATTTGAAACCCAGCTCGCCTTGGGTGGACAAGACATTGTCGAAAGCAATAACCCGAATGTCGCCTTCACGCTCCTCGATATGTCAGTGGATATTCCTCTTCCAAGCATAGGCAATGACGCTTCATTAAAAGTCGGACAATTCCGCGTGCCGTATAGCCGCGAAAATCTAACCGACACAGGTTATATGCCGTTTTCCGAACGCTCGATAGCCAGCGACGCATTCGGAAACGGCACCCGTGACTACGGATTAGCCCTGCAAGATTATCGCGGGAAATTCGCTGGAACCCTGGCAGTGATGTCAGGAGCGGGAGAAGACGTTCCAGAGCGTTATTTGCCGGAGAACTTCGGCATCCCTGAGGTCGTCGTCCGCGCCGGTTACAACGACGGGGTTGATGAAGACATCTACCATGTCGTGGAAACGGATCTAGGTCTAAAGAAAACAGAGAAAGCCGCTTATTTCAATGCGTTATTTAGCAAGGATACTCAAATTGGGCACTCTTCGGCGCTCAACCTAAACCTTCCTTACCCCACCATGATGCTGAGTTCGCAATGGAATCCCTACATTGATGCAGGCGGCAGTCCAGCGGCAATGCAGATGGGCGATATTTTCGAGATTGGGGGCGACGCTGTCATTCGAAAACCCCTTTCGAATGGGAACGCTGTGTCGGGCGAAGCCGAAGTCAACTGGGGCGGCTACCAGAATCTCTACGGCGAAATCCATATGGCCACCGCGCGCGTTCAAGGTAGCTATCTCGTCAATCAAAAATATGAGTATTCTTTGAGATATGTCGCGCTCAATACTGGAAGTACGGTTGGCGACACGGGCTACAAAGCCAGCGGGGATGCAGTCATCAACGAGATCACGCCTTCCTTCACTTGGTATATCAAGGGTCAAAACGTCAAATTCGTGACGGAG
>JAJZJF010000054.1 GCA_021810245.1 bacterium | reverse complement strand
CTACTCCCTCTCAAATAAGATAAAAAACCGACGATATGCTCTTGCATTATTTTTTCAGCGAGTTTTTGGCGAAATCAGCCTCCGCTTCCTTGCGCAAGGCTTGGCCATCATCTTTACCCAAGGGCTTTAAGTTGCGGCATTTGGGAAAACCCGAACAGGCGAGGAAAAAGCCGCGCTTTCCTTTTCTGATCCACATCGGTTTTTGACATTTATCGCATAGGCGGCTGCTCAAAAGCGGGCGAGAATCCATAATCTTTTTCCCCTCCGCGTCCAGAGAAAAAGTATTTTTGCAAACCGGGTAGCCGGAACAAGCCATAAAGCGGCCCTTTCTGCCGGCGCGAATGACCATGGGTTTTCCGCAAATGTCACATATCTCGTCGGTCTTCTCTGGCTCAAGTTTTTTCCCCTCCGCATTCAAGGCAATCTTGCCTTTACACTCGGGAAAGCGCGAGCAGGAAATATATTGTCCGAAACGACTTTCGCGCAAAAGCATGGGGCTTCCGCAAAGAGGGCAAATTTCATCGGTTTTTTTAGGCTCAATGCGGGACACCGTCATTTCTACCGAGGCCTTTTGAACTGATTTTGAGAAGGGCTTATAGAAATCCGCGATAACGCCGTTCCACTCTTCAGCCCCTTCCGCGATTTTGTCAAGGCGTTCTTCCACTTCGGCCGTATATCCCAGGCTGACGACATCGGGAAAATGCTGCTTAAGCTTTTCGGTGACCAAATTTCCCAACTCGGTGACCAGAAGTTGGCGGTCTTTCTGCCGGCGCACATATCCGCGATCGACAATGGTTTTAATTGTCGGGGCATAAGTTGAAGGCCTACCGATTCCGTGTTTCTCCATCGTGCGAATGAGACTGGCTTCGTTATAATATGGAGGCGGCCCGGTTTTTTTGATTTCCGGCTTAAACTGAGTCAACTCTAAAGCGTCTCCTTCGTTTAAAGGAGGAAGAGAGCGGTCTTGCGGGTTTCCGGAATCCTCATTTCCCTCCAAATCCTCTTTATCTATGGAATAGACCTTAAGAAAACCTTCAAATTTAAGCGCCCGGCCCGAGGCGTGAAAAACGGCTTGCCCCTTGCCTTGAATATCGACAGAGAGAGTGTCATAAACGGCCTCTTTCATCTGACTGGCGACAAATCTTTTCCAAATCAAATCATAAAGTTTGGCTTGATCGGAATTAATGCGGCTCTTCAGCTCCTCGGGAATTCTTAAAACGCTGGTCGGACGAATGGCCTCATGCGCCTCTTGCGCGGCCATGGCCTTTGTTTGATAAACCGGCGGAGAATCTGGAACATAATCGTCTCCGAAATGATCCTTAATGAAGGCGGCGGCTTCATTGGCGGCGATTTTTGAGACAGAAAAGGAATCGGTTCTCATGTAGGTGATGAGACCTACCGTTTCTCCATTGCCCAAATCGACTCCCTCATAAAGAGACTGCGCGGTGCGCATCGTGCGCTCGGCCGTAAAGCCAAGCTTCATAGAAGCCGCCTGCTGAAGAGCGCTAGTGGAAAAAGGCGGCGCGGGACGCCGGCGAGACTCTTTTCTTTCAGCGGAAATGACCTTAAAAGCGTTAGTGGCAACGTCCAGTTCCACCTCTTTGACATCCAATTCATTTTTAAGAATGCCGACGCGAACACGATAGGGCTCCGCAAACAAATCAAAGGTCTTGGTCTGATCAACTTTTGCGCCTTTCCATAGACTTAAATCGGCTAGAAAAGTCGCGCCTTCCTTCTTAAAGAGAGCCTGAACCGTCCAAAACGATTCCGAAACGAAGGACTTAATTTCATTTTCTCTCTCCGACAAAAGACGCACTGCCACCGACTGCACCCGCCCTGCCGACAAGCCTTTTTTGATTTTTTCCCACAGCAGCGGAGAAAGCTCGTAACCAACCAAGCGATCGATAATCCTTCGCGCTTGCTGCGCCCCCACTAAATGCTGGTCGATATCTCGCGGAGACAAAAGAGCTTCCTTAATGGCCGGAAGGGTAATTTCATGGAAGGTAATCCGACGAGCCTTTTTAGCGTCTAAATTTAGGATATCGCTTAAATGCCAGGCGATGGATTCGCCTTCGCGGTCATGGTCGGTGGCGAGATAGACGTAGGTGGATTTATCCGCCAGTTTTTTAAGTTCCGCGATCACTTTCTTGGCGCGCGGCAAAACGACGTATTCCGGTTTGAAGCCTTTTTTAACCTCAACCCCCATTTTTCTGACCGGAAGATCTCTTACATGCCCAAAAGAGCTTTTGACGATGATATTGCCTTTCAATAGGCGAGAAATCGTTCGTTCTTTGGCTGGCGACTCGACAATGAGAAGCGAAATCTCCTCCCCATTCTTTAATTTTTTCGCGCCGCCCGACTTAACTTTTTTTTCTTTAGTTTCTTTTTTTGATGGCATAATGTTGTCCCGGTTCGCTGATAATCAATCCGTCCATTTCAAGTTCAAACAAAGCCGAGGAAAGGCTGGAGAAATCAAGCCCGCAGCCTGATGAGATCTCTTCCAAGGCCAAACTCCGCGAACCGATGAATTGTAGAATTTTACGCTTGCTTAAAGAAAGAGCGCGCGGAAAGTCAGGAACGAAATAATTTAGTTTAGGGGTATTCGATTCTTCCTGAAAACACGAGGGCGGCATATCTTCCAGCACATCCTCAAAACGCGAAACCAATTTCGCCCCTTGGGAAATCAATAGATGCGGGGCCTCGCTTAACGGAGAATCAACCGGGCCTGGAACCGCGAAAACCGCCCGCCCTTGTTCCGCCGCGATTCGAGCGGTAATCAAGGAACCAGATTTTTCCTTTCCTTCAACCACCATCACTCCCCAAGAAAGGCCTGAAATAATCCGGTTTCGCATGGGAAAGCAGGCGGGCCAAGGCCTTGTCTCTAGCGGAAATTCGCTAATCAGGCATCCTCCCGTCCCGATAATCTTTTCAGCTAACTTTTTGTTTTCAGATGGATACAGATTTAAAAACCCCGAGCCCAACACCGCCCAGGTTTTTCCTGAGTTCTCCACCGCCGCCTGGTGAGCCTCGGTATCAATCCCTCTGGCTAGTCCGCTGACCACCGTCAGCCCAGAACAAATAGCTTGCTGAGAAAATCGCGCGGCCATGCGCCGCCCGTAAGAAGTGGGGGTTCTTGTCCCGACAATCGCCAAAGAATTGGTCTCAGACATCTGTCCCAATACATAGAGAGCTATCGGCGAGTGCGGCAAGGTTTTAAGAACCTGGGGATAGTTTTCATCCCCTTCAAACAGAATCCGAGCGCCTACAGATTTTACGAGCTCCATCTCTTTTTCGGCATTAAATGAAAATGCCTCTCTTTTTAACCGCTCGGCGGAAGGGTAAGATAGTCCCGAAACTTCAACCCACTTATCAACCGGCATTGTCCACGCAGAAGGCCCGAATTCTTTTAAAATCTTTTTCCTGGAATCTGGCGGAAAATTAAAAGCCGAGTTTAGTTTTAAAGCGGTCTCTGCCTCCGCATTTAAAGAATTCATCACCAATCCTTTTTTACTAGATCCCCATCTTGAACCGCGTCATTGGCGGATTCAATTTTCATTCGACAACGGGAGTGAGCGAGAATTTTAACCACCACGGCTCGCCCAATCTTAAACAAATAGCGCGCATGGGCGTCTAAATCTTTTTCATGCCGGGAGGCGACACGGTAAACGGTCAATTGGTCCCCCACCGAAACATGAACCCCTTTTCTCAGACGCACATCCGCAAGACTTCCTGGGGGACTCATGAGTTGAAACTCATCTGTTTCTTTGACTTTAGATGAGTTTTTCTCTAAAACCCAGCCATCTGCCTTCCATTTGAGCGGAGCTTTAAACCTTTTAACCGAGGGAAATTGTCCCGCAAGGCCGGGAGGTTCTGAAACCGACAAGCTTTCCGGCGCGGGACTGGGCTTTCCTTGCTTGGAAACCGCTTGAGAACTCGAGACGGAAACCGTTGAAGCGCTCATCGCGCTTTGAGCGTAAAGATTCCCAAGCGGAAAAAGACATGAAGTTAAAAGAGTGAGTAGACCGCTCATAAAGAATTCCTCGCTTTATCCAAGGCCCGGTAATTCATGACCTCGGCGATATGTCTTACTTCGATCAAATCCGATCCCTCTAAATCCGCAATGGTACGGGAAACTTTAAGCACGCGGTCTAGCCCCCGAGCGGATAATTCAAATTTTTGCGCGGCGTGTCTTAAAGAGTCCATCGCATTGGCAGACAAAACGCAGTAACGCCGAATTTCGCTTTGAGTCAAGTAGGCATTCGCCGCAAAGTCTTCCCGCCCCAGCCTCTCTTGCTGTTTAACGCGTGCGCGAATAACCCTTTTTCTGATTTCATCGGAAGATTCAGCCGTCTTGTTATTTTGAACGGCCCAATCGGAAAAGTCAAGGGGAGACATTTCAACTTGAAGGTCAATACGGTCAAGAAGCGGGCCGGAAACGCGAGAAAGATAGCTTGAAACGGCCTTTGGGCTACAAATGCAGGCCTTGCTGGGATGCCCCCGAAACCCGCAGGGACACGGGTTAAGAGCCGCCACTAAAATAAAACGCGCGGGATATTCAACGCAATCTTTAACCCTTGAGATAGTGATTTTAAAATCCGACAGCGGCTGGCGCAAAGATTCCAAGGCGCTTCTATTAAATTCGAGAACCTCGTCTAAAAAAAGGACTCCGCCATGCGCCAAGGAAACTTCCCCGGGCCGCGCCGCCGGCCCGCCGCCGACTAAAGAAGCGAGAGAAGCGCTGTGGTGGGGATCTCTAAATGGCCTTTGAACGACAAGGCCGGAACCTTCTTTGGATCTCGCGGAATGAATACGGGTTACTTCTAAAACTTCGCCGCGAGTCATCGGGGGCAAAATCCCCGGCAAGCGGCGGGCCAACATTGATTTCCCAATCCCCGGAGGCCCCATTAGAATCAGATTATGCGAACCGGCGGCGGCAATCTCGACAGCCCTTTTGGCCAGAACCTGGCCCTTGACATCCGACATGTCTTCATAGCGCCCCGTTTCCCGGCGAGCGGAAACAAGGCCCTCAAACGGATCAGAAAAAACGAAATCTTTTGGGACCAAATCAGGAGCGGCGAGAAAATCGACAATTTCTCTTAAAGTCTCGCCGGTAATCACTTCAAGCCCAACCGCTCTGGCCTCTGCCACATTAGCCTTGGGAACGATCATCGCTTTAAACCCTTCCTGCCGCGCTCTTAAGGTCATTGAAAGGACGCCTCTAACCGGCCGCATGGTTCCGTCTAAAGCTAATTCTCCGATGCAGCAATATTTCCCTTCCCAACTCTCCGGCGCAATCTGCCCGGAAGCCGTTAAAAGAGCCAAGGCGATCGGCAAATCGAAATGACTGCCTTCTTTTCGGGATTGACCCGGCGCGAGATTGACCGTAATTTTCTTTTGCGGAAGATTAAATCCGCAATTTCTGACCGCAGAAATCACTCTTTCCCGAGATTCCCTGACCGCGTCATCAGGCAGGCCCACGGTCGTATACCCCGGAAGGCCATTAGCCAGATCCAACTCGACTAAAACAGGGTAACTTTCAATGCCGCGCAGCCCCATTGAATTGACGTGAGCTAACATATCAGGCCTCCTGCGCCGTTTCCGCTTTATTTTGGCCGGAAACGCCGTAGCGGTTAACGGAATAGATGGCAAAATGCGCCCTGGTTCCCTTACCCAGCACAGATTCCAGCCACAGACGACCGCCGTTCAAATCAAGGATTTTTTTCGATATCGCAAGCCCAAGCCCGGTTCCAGGGATATTTAATTCTCTCGCGTTTAAAGCGCGGTAGAACTTTTCAAAAATATGGGACAACGCCTCTTGAGACAAGCCAATGCCGTCATCTTCAACCACCGTTTCAACCCAATCCCCCTTGCCAAAAACACAGACAGTGATGCGTCCCCCGGGGTTGGTGAATTTTAGCGCGTTGGACACCAGGTTTTCAATAACGACCGAAATCCATTTTTGATCGGCAAGGACTTCGGGCAAATTCTTCGGATAATCCCAATGGATTTCCTTTTTGGCGGAAGCGGCTTCTAGCTTGTGGGATTCAAGGATCGAAGAAATCAAGGGAGTCAATGAAAAAGCCCGTATCTCCATTTTCATTCCTGACTCAAGCCGTGAAATATCCAACAAATCAGAAACCATGTTTGAAAGTCTCTCTACCGCGTTTTTAGCCATCACCATAAACCGTCTTTGATCCTCGCTAATGGGGCCAATTTCGCCTTCCAGCATCAGCCCCAAAAAGCCTGCCAGAGTGGTCAGCGGAGTTTTAAACTCATGGCTGACCGTTGAAACGAACTCATCTTTCATACGGCTAAGGGCCCTTAATTGTTCCCGATCGGCTATCAATTGTTGGTTTAAAACTGACATTTCAATGATAATGGCCGCGTCTTCCGCGATGGCGCTCATCAAATCAATGTGTTCTTGGGTAAACGCGTAAGGCTTGCGGCTCCCGACTCGCATCACGCCCCAAGGATGGCCTCGTTTGCTGACGGGAACCACGATCAGAGAGCGAATATCCCATAACTTGGCGTAATGAGTAATGACCCCGGGATCATCTTGCGCGTCTCCCGCGACAAAAGGTTTTCCTGTTCTAAAAACCCTGACCGAGGAAGAGTTTTCATCCAAAAGCGATATTCTATACATCTGCTCTTCTTTTTCAAGGCCGTAGGCCCCGGGCTGGGTGACCAACTCTTGAGACACTTCATCAAGAAGCAGAAAGGCGACCAAATCCACCTCCAAGTGTCGAGTGACAATTGAGACAATTCCGGCAAGGGCCGCCGCCAAATCGGTCGGCGAAACAGCGTATCTAACGGTGTCTTGAAGGGTCTTGATTTCGCGAGATTTCGTCTCAAGGCGGACCTGGGCTTCTTTCAGTTCTTCTCTGAGGCCCGGAGAATCTAATTCCTCTTTGAAGAAAATTTCTCTTAAAAAAAATACTCCTCCCGCTCCCAAAACCAATCCGGCGCCAAGCCAAGCGATATCTTTTAATATCTCCAAACTCATGGCATCAGGTCCAAATGAGCTCTTAAAAAGTAAGCATAGACCTTTATTCCTTGAAAGGGAATATGCGCGGAGGCAATTCCCATAGACCCTAAAACATGGCGCGTCGCATGAATCCATTCGGTCTCGCGTTCTCCCAATGGGCTTTGAGGTGGAGGCCCTAAAAGAACCACGACTCTGGGAGATAATCTCCGACAGATTTCCCCTATCTTAAAAGGAAGACCTAACGGCTGCGTAGGGTCATATGGCTGAGGCGGAAGATTTCGATAGGAGCGGGATATACCCATGTCGGACATGGATTGAAAAAACATCATTTGCGTCCATGCCACCAGCGAATCCGACCCTCTTGGAAAAAACCAAGTAATCGGCAAAGCGTCAGCCTTGGCCTTTGGGAAAAGAAATTGATTGACCTTGGCCATATCGGCTGAATCAGGAAGAGCTTTGGCCTGCTCCGGCAATTGAAGATCGAAAAGAGCCGGTAATAAGGCGCCCACTTGGGGGTTTTGCCCCAATGAAATTCCCAAATCCAACAAACGGATTAGGCGCTGAACCCAAAGATGCGCTTCGAGAGGGACTGCGGACAAACGCTCCAAAAGCGCTTTTGATTCCTCGCTTTGGACATTGAAGTCTTTCCCTCGCAGAAAGTCGCCGAATATCTCTATATGAACTGAGGGAGGCGTGGGCTTCATTTCAACGGCAGACGCCTGGGCGCCGACAAAAGAGATCTTAAGCCTTTGGGCTAGAGACTCCAGAGCTTTGGGCGGATAAACTGCGGTGACCACTAATTGCCGTCCGCCAGTCAAAAACCAGGAGACCATTTTTTCAATCAACGCTTGATTTTTCTCGGTCAAAGCCATTAAGTGAATATCATCAATAATCAAAACTTTAAAATGGACTGACATCTCATCCCACCAAAGAGAAAGAACCTTGCTGGAAGATGAAACCGCCCAAGCCGCCAGCTTCCAACCGGAAGTGAGCAAAACCGTTTTCTCTCCCAAGTTCTTTGAAATTTCCTGGGCCAAAGCATGGGACAAATGAGTTTTTCCCGAACCGGGAGGGCCATGGATAAAAAGCGGATTATACATGGCGCCGGGAGAGTCGGCAACGGAAATTGCCGCGGCATGAGCAAAACGGTTATGGGATCCAATTGTAAGCGATTCCAAATTTTTAGTGGGGTCTGGGTTTATGGCCGGAGTGGCCAAGGATTCTAAAGGCGGCAATCCCACCACGATAGAAGGCGGCTGTTCCACAGCCGCGTTCGCCGACTCTTCTACCTTGGGTGCCTCTTCAACAGAAGCTTGAGCTTGGGCCGCCGGTTGTGGAAGCTCCATCGGAGGCAACGGAGAAGGAGAACTTTCAGCTGGCGGCGCTTCTTCTTGAGATTTCTCGGACTGAGGCGATAGCGGAGATTCCAGCTCCGTTCCAAGAGATGGCATTACCGCTTCTTTCGGCGGCTCCTGCGGCGCCGCGGACTCGGGAGCCGAAATCTCTGGCTCTGGCGGCACAACTGGATCGATAGGCGCGGAAACAGGCTTTTGCGGAGTCATCGAATCTAAAAAAGCTCTTAACTCCTCTAAAATTTGAGCTCTTGGACGATGAAGAGGCAAACACAGATTATACCCCTCTGGAAGGCTGACCGACGTCGGGCGACCGCACAATTTGCCGAATTTTTTAATAATTTTCTGCAGTTCTGATTTCTCCCCCTCAATCAGGAGGCATTGGCGTTGCGGATCCGTGGAATGAGGGTCTTCCTTAATTTTCCATTGTTTCATGTCTTCTGTGTTGTAAAGTTACAAAAATAACGGGCAAAACACCAAATAATTTTCTGGGATATCGTTTGAAAACCCGTCCCCCCGTTAAAAAGTAAAAAATTGGTAAAAATTAAAAAAAGCCCTTGACAGATAGAGAAACTGGGATTATATTTATAAAGCGAAGGCGGGAGGCGCCAATAATGAAGCTCAAAACTGCAATCGTCTCTTCGTTTTTTTTAATTCTAGCTCTCTGTTTATTGCCAGTCCGCTCACAAGCCGAAGCCAATTCAACAGAAATGCAAGAATGCATAAAGTCTCCGAAGCATTTAATTAAAGAAGGAAATGCTTATTTTGCCTGCGGTTCTTCTAAATTAGATGACATTCCATCGGCAAATACTGACGCTGAAAATCACGCGCGCGCAGTCCTCCTTCAAGCGCTCCAAAAGAAAAAAATAACTCTCAATCACGTCAATATTTTCGATCACTGGAAAAATCCAGTCTCGGCTCATTCCGCCCGTTGGGCTGTTTTGGAATACACCCCAGCATCCCAAGTTGAGGCAAAAAAGCTGGATGAATTCATCGCTAGCAAGGCCTCAGGTCCAACGTCTCCCAACAAAAAAGAGCAGCCAGTTCCCAGTTCAGGAATAAATTCTCAACAGCTAGCCCAGAATGTTTCGGGAGCGACAAGTGGCGTGAGCCAAGCTTTCAAATCTTCCACTAATGAAGCGACTCCAAATCCCTCATCGCCACAGGCAATGGGAAATCTCGCCTCCCAAACTCAAGGACAAACTCCTCAGAATTCAGGCACGGGGTCTTCCGGCGCCACAAAAGCATCTCCCAACGAAAACCCGCAAAACTCCGATCAGCGTCCCCTCCTGCAGAAAACAAGGACTCCACCCGCAACTCCGCCTGCGCCCGATAAGCCCAAAAAATCTAAACCGGGATTCTTCGCGAAGATTTGGAATGGAATCAAGAAAGTCGGCCATTATATCGCCACTTCCCGCATAGGGACCGGGCTCCTTCTCGGCGCCGCCGCGGCCCTCATGGTCACCGGCTTTGGAGCCGCCCCGGGAGTGATCATCGCCGCCGCCGTTCTTGGAGGCGGAATCGGCCTCGCGGCCGGTCCCCTCGCGAACTCAAGCCCCTCAAAAGCGCTTCCGCCACCGCCGCCCATCGCCTCATCTACCACAAATTCCAACAATCCAAGCCCCGCTCCAACGACTACTGCTCCAAACCCGCCCGCAGTTCCAACTCCGCCGGGGGGCACTATAAGTCTCAACTCCGGCAACGTCATGACTGAGGCTAATGCTACCGCAAAGTCACTCAATCAAAATAAGCCCACTGAGGATGAAACAGGTTCAGGTCTCCCCCCCTCCGCCGCTGTCACGCCGCGCAACACAAATCAAAATTCCTTGGCCTCCAATAAACCCGTACCCACTCACAAAAATATTCCCAAAGCATCTTCCCCGTATCACAAGAAGCCTTCCGCTCCTTCAAAGAAAAGCGTAGAGGCGCCTAAAGCCGGTATTTCTGTTACAAAATCGGCAGCCTACGGCGCCATAGTTGGTGGAAGCGCGGGACTGGGGCTCGCCGCCGCTGGGATTATCAGCTCTCCCCTTTGGGCTTCTGCCGCCATTGGGGTTGCCGCCGGGGCCGCCGTCGCCGCAGCGGGGGTCGCCGCTTGGAATTATTTCAAAAACAAACCGGCGCCCGCCAAACCCAAGGTTAAGCCTCAAAAAAATCAAAACGCTGGAGATGCTCCCAAGACTCAAGCGCTACCTAGGCCGCCAATTCCAGGGCCACAGGAAATGTGATTTTATTTTTGATTTTGAGCGACACGGCGTTTCCCAAGTGATACAATAGTCTCAATGCGTAGGTTCTCGTTTTTTTGTCTACTCGCCGCGTTTTTTGCCGCGGGATGCTCAAACTCCAAGCCCAAAGCGATCTTGGCCGTTGCCGTTCCGTTGTCGGGCGCAATCGGAGAGGAAGGAAATGGAATCGTCAATGCCGTTAAACTAAGCGTTTCTAAGTTTAACGACTCCACGGATATTGCCTGGGAAATCATCGTCCATACCTACGATGATGAAGGCACGCCTCAAGGAGCTGTGAAAGCCGCAAAGGAAATCACGCAAGACCCAAGGGTCTTTGCCGTCATCGGCGACTTTACCTCGGATTCTTGCCTGGCCGCGGCCCCTCTCTATGCCCAAGCCAGGATTCCGATGATCACGCCTTCGGCCGCCAACAGCGTTTTAACGGCTCAACAGGAAAACCCCAATTGGAAATGGGAAAAAAATATTTTTCGTATGCCCCCGACGGACCTGACCCAAGCCCAATACGCGGCTCATTTCGCCTACGCGCGCCTCTCTATCCATTCGTTTTTCATCGTTGACGATCAAAGCTCTTACGGAATGGAATTTGCCCAAGCCTTTGACGCTGATTTTAAAAAACAAGGCGGAAAAATTTTAGGTTTTATGGATATCCCGCCAAACACGCCTAATATTTCAAGTCTCATCCGTTCCATTAAGAACTCCCAGTCCCAAGGCCTTTTCTTTGGGGGATTCTATCCGGAAGCGGCTCAAATTCTCAAATCTCTCGCCCATCACCATCTGCATGTGGTCTTTTTTTCAGGCGGAGCCTCCAAGGAAGACGCTTTATTTAATCTCGCGGGTCCCGCAGTCGAAGGCGCCTATTTCGTCATCAGCGGGGTCCCGGTTGATTTTCTGCCCAGCGCCAGCCCCTTTATCTCTCAATACCGTGCCCTCTTTAGAACCAACCCGAGAACCTATGATATCTACGCCTATGAAGCGGGGAGAATCGCCCTTAAGGCTTTTGAAAATTCCGGATTTAATCGTGAAAAAATGATTGAAGCGCTCAGGGAAACCGCGCACGATGGGGTCATCGGAATGATTCGCTTTGATCAAAAAGGCGATAACACCAACCAACTGGTCACTATTGTCCGCGCCAATTACAGGAAGAAAAAATTTGAGCCTGTCTACTAGCCGTTGTTGCGGAATTTTACTCCCGATCAGCTCTTTATCGGCTGATGGAGAATCAGGACATGGAGATCTAGGCCCCCAAGCCCATCGCTTTATCCAGTTTCTTTCTGAAAGCGGACAAAAATATTGGCAAATGCTCCCAGTCAACCCCACGGGAGCCGGGAACTCTCCCTACAGTTCTATTTCCGCTTTCGCGGGAAATCCTTCTTTCATAAGCCTTGAATTCGCCGCGGAAGAGGGGTTTTTGGAATATTCTGATATCTCCGGACTCAAAGGCTTAAGCCTGTCTGAAATGACCAGCGAAAAAATAAAAATCCTAAAAAAGGCTGCCGCGCGTTTCCAGAAAGAAAGCCCCAAAAGAAGCTGGGAAGAGTTCCATTTGTTTTTAGACCAGGAATCTTTCTGGATCAACGATTACGCATGGTTTTGCGCTCTTAAAGAGCGTTTCGCGCAACCCCCCTGGAACGATTGGCCAGAGGCAATTCGCAAGCGCAATTTTCGTTTTTGGGAAAGAGACCTGCTTCATTTTCTGGGAGAAACTTCATTTTATTATCAATTTGAACAATTTCTCTTCGACCGACAATGGAAGCGCCTTAAGCGCGCCTGCGCGGAAAAAGGGATATCGCT
>JAJZJF010000053.1 GCA_021810245.1 bacterium | reverse complement strand
AACTTGGAATGGATTATCCGTTTCACCTGGGAGTCACCGAAGCCGGAGGCGGCGAAGATGGGCGAATTAAATCCGCAATTGGAATTGGTAGCTTGCTTGCCGACGGAATTGGAGACACGATCCGCGTTTCTTTGACCGAAGATCCGGAATTGGAAGTTCCGGTCTGCTACGCCTTGGCCAAGCCTTATCAAAACAAGCCCGCGCAAAAAGCTTCTCCTCAAAACGCGGAGCTAAAATACACGCCCGATTTTTACAGCTACGCCCGTCGCCCCAGCGCATTTCTGCGCGCTGGGCCTTTTGTGATTGGGAAAGACCATCCCATTCGAGTAATTACCTCAATTCCCAATAATTGGACCGCCGATCAAGTGCTTTCTTGGCTTGAGGCCCAGCTTAAAAATGGAAACGGGGCGGACCCTGAAATTCTGGCTTTGAATATTAAAACTCCAGCGGATGCGCAATCCTTTATGCGCTTAAGAAAATCTCTCGCGCCGGAAACTTCTCGCCTCGCTTTTTTGGGCCGCTTTGAAATTCAAGAGCCGTCCACTCTCTCGGCGATTAAGTATTTTGATCTCCTCAGTTGGACCCAGGGCCTAACAGACTTTCCCGCTTTCTGTCGCCAAGCCAAACTCGCGTCCTTACCCCTTCTCATCGAAGGCTCAAGCGCGGATGAAACTCTTCAAATGGCGGAACTCACGAAAAAAGAAAGCCTTCCAGCGCTCCTGAGTCTCAAAGGCCGCGAAACTTCGTCTTTAATTTACGAATACCGGAAATTGGCGGCTAAAGAATCTTCTCTACCCATCCATATCTGCGCCCCCCATTTTGAACAGGCCGAAATAAGACTGCTGGAATCTTCCGTTTTAGCTGGCAGCCTTTTAAGCGATGGAATCGGAGATTCCTTTGAGCTAAGTCCTTCCCCTAACCCCAAAGACGATTTACGCCTCAGTTATGATATCCTTCAGGGCGCGCAAAGCCGCATCACTAAAACCGAGTTTGTCTCTTGCCCTTCCTGCGGCAGAACGCTTTTTGACCTACAAACCACCACTGAACGCATCAAGAAAAAAACCGGACACCTTAAGGGCGTTAAGATCGCGATCATGGGTTGCATCGTCAACGGCCCCGGCGAAATGGCGGACGCCGATTTTGGATATGTCGGCGGGGCCCCAGATAAGATCAACTTGTATGTGGGCAAAGAATGCGTCAAAAAAGGCGTTCCCGCCGAAATGGCCGATCAAGCCTTAATTGATCTCATCAAAACCCATGGGAAGTGGGTTGAGCCTTAGCTTAAGCAAGTCTATAAGACGCCGCGATCTGGGGCCTAAGGCGCGCAAAATAATTTGGCGTCCCTCTTTTTTATACTCCAATGAAACTTCAAGCCGATCGGGGGTTAAATAAATGCGGGCGGCTCTGGCCCACTCGATTATCACCGCCCCTTTGGGATCGCCCAAACAATCTTCCAGCCCTATTTCGCCAGTCTCATTTTCAGACACGCGAAACAAATCCATATGGTAGAGATTTAATTTGGGCGTCCGGTAAAGCCGCACGAGGCCGAAACTTGGGCTCATCACGTCTCCTTTAAAGCCCGCTCCGCGCGCGATTCCCTCGGCAAAAGCGGTTTTTCCGGCGCCCAAGTTCCCCGCCAGACAAATGATGTCCAAGGGTTTTAAAACGCGTCCAAGCCTCCGCCCAAACTCCTGGGTATTTTCAACGCTAGAGGAATAAAAAGAAAAATCAGAATTTATTTTCGGCATATCTTTTTAAAGGCTTTGGGAAAAAAAGAAATCACATCTTGGGCCGTCATTGCATATGGGGTCAATTCTTTTTGGGCTAAATCTCCGGCAACTCCATGCAGATAAGCTCCTAAAACCGCGATTTCAAACGCCCCGACATTTTTGAGCCGCCGTGAAGAAAGGTTTTGAGCCCACAAGCCGCACAAGAGCCCGGTTAAAACATCCCCGCTTCCTCCTCTGGAAAGCCCCGTGTCTCCGCTTGGATTTTTTATTTCTCTATTGTCATCTACAATCAAACTTGGGTGCCCCTTAAAAACAACCACGCTGTTAAATTTTTCTGCCAACCGACGCGCGCACCACAAACGATCAGACAAAGCTTTTGAGAGCGAAATTCCGAGACAACGCGCCATTTCTCCCGCATGAGGGGTCAAAATCGCGTGGCTTTTGCGTTTTTTCATGATTTTTGAAAATCTAGAGGGACTTTGAGACATTAAATTCAAGGCATCCGCATCCATGACCGTGGGAATATCCATTTCCAAAACGAGGCTTAAAAACTCGCCCGTTTCGGGGTGTTGGGAAAGCCCGGGGCCAATGGCCAGACAGTCAAAGTTTCTCATTTGATGAGCCCGCTCAACAGGCTTAAAAGCCCTCCGAGAAATTGAACCGCTCAAGGTCTCGGGCAAAGAAAGGGTCAGGGCCTCTGGAACAGATACGACTGCCGCGAGCTCAAAGCTTTCTGGAATTCCCAAGCTCACCAGTCCCACGCCTGATTTCAAAGAAGACTTGGCCGCAAGAAGAGCCGCGCCCATCATTCCGCGCGAACCGGCCAAAATCAAGGCATGGCCAAAAATGCCCTTATGATCCCCAGACCGCCTAGGCGTCAGATAGCGCGGGACAGTCCCCAAATTACTTGCCCCTACTCACCGCGACAGCCAAGGCATAGTCCCGACTATGGGTCAAGGAAAGATCCAAACCCGGCGCTTTTTTGCCCAAAACAAGCGCGCTCGGCCGCCCCAATTTATCTCGGGATACAGAAATATCGCGCAAGGTCAAAGATTGATCTCCCAGGGCTTTCCAAACCGCCTCCTTGGCGGCAAAGCGCACCGCAAAGTGCGGCCAGGGATTTTTCTTGGCTTGGCAATAGGCGATTTCATCGGTGGTAAAAATGCGCGTTAAAAACCGTTTTGAGCGCCCAGCCACCGCCTTGACCCGGGACACCTCGACGATGTCGAGGCCCAGGCCCGAACGTTTTTTACTCGACCGTGACGCTTTTGGCAAGATTTCTCGGCTGATCAATATCAAGCCCTCTCAACGCCGCGACATAATAGGCTAACATCTGAAGCGGAATGACGGAAAGGATCGGGGCCAAGGCTTCCGAAATCATAGGAAGTTCTAGGACATAATCGGCCCTAACCTCGGGATCCCCCTTGGTTTTAAGCATAATCACTTGCCCGCCGCGCGCGCGAATTTCCTCGCAATTGGAGACCGTCTTATCAAAAACAGGAGAGTGAGTCGCTATCGCGACCACCGGCATCTCCTCATCGATTAAGGCAATCGAGCCATGCTTAAGCTCGCCAGCGGCAAAACCCTCCGCGTGAATATAGGAAATTTCCTTAAGCTTTAAGGCCGCTTCAAGGGCGATAGGATAATTAAGCCGGCGGCCGATGAAAATAAAATTGCGGCTCTTAAAAAAACTCTTCGCGATTTGGCGCGTCTTATCTTCTAATTTTAGAGTTTCCCTAATCAAGGTCGGGATATGCGCCGCTTCTCGCGCCATCTCCAAGGCCCGCGCCTTAGGCAAGGTCTTCCGCGAAAGGCCCATATGAAGAGCGAAGGCAAAAAGCGCCGCCAATTGCCCCGTAAAAGCCTTGGTTGAAGCCACGCCCAATTCCGGGCCACAACGGGTGTAGAGATTATAATCGGCTTCGCGGGAAATCGCGGAACCCAAGGTGTTGGTAATCGCTAAAATCGGCACGTTGCGAGATTTCGCCAAGCGAATCGAGGCAAGAGTATCAGCGGTTTCTCCGGATTGACTGACCGCAATCAAAAGGTCCCCCGGCTTAAAACGCACGTCGCGATATCTCAATTCAGATCCGATCTCGACAAAAATAGGCAACCCCACCATTTCTTCAAGCCAAAACTTAGCCACCCGGCAGGCATGATAGGCCGTTCCACAACCGACCATATAAATCGTTTTGACGGTTTTAAGATACCCGCTCTTAAATCCCGCCTCTTTTTCAAGCGCGCCTTCTATCAGAGGAAACACTCGGCCGCGCAAGGTCTCTTCGCAAGCTTCAGGCTGCTCGTGAATTTCTTTGAGCATGAAATGCCGATAGCCGCCTTTTTCCGCCATGCTGCGGTCCCATGAAATCTGAACCGGTTTTTTTTGAATTGTTCGCCCTGACATATCAAAAAACTCGCAAGAATCCGACTTTAAAAGCGCCATCTCTCCATCGTCAAGAAAAACCGCCTGGCGGGTGTATTCCAAAAAAGCCGGGACATCGGAGGCCAGGAAATTTTCGCCCTCTCCAAGGCCAATGACTAAAGGCGAGGCGGTCTTGGCCGCGATCAAGGAACCCGGGGCGTAGGCGGAAATGATGGCCAAAGCATAAGCTCCTTTTAGGTCTTGAAGCGCCAAGCGAACCGCTTCAAAAAAAAATTTCTCGCCGCTTTTTTTATGCCCATTGGAAGAGGCCTTCATCAAGGCGGAAAAGCGATCCTCAATGAGATGCGCGATGACCTCGGTGTCGGTGTCAGAGGCGAATCGATGCCCCTTTTGGGTTAAGCCTTCTTTGAGTTCCGAAAAATTTTCGATAATCCCGTTGTGAATAACGACCAAGGATCCCGAACAATCCGCGTGCGGATGAGCATTTTCTTCAGAAGGCCTGCCGTGAGTGGCCCAGCGGGTGTGCCCCAAAGCTGGAGAGCCTTCCAAAGGCTCCTTGCGCAATAGATTCTTGAGATTAGCTAATTTACCAGCGGCTCTTCGGCGGTGAATTTTGCCATTGGATAAAACCGCGATTCCCGCGGAATCATACCCTCGATATTCAAGGCTTTTGAGCCCCTCTAAAACCAAGGGAACCGCTTCTCTTTCCCCGACGTAGCCGGCGATTCCGCACATAGTCTTTTCTCCTTAAGCGATTAAAATTTTCATCTCGCTGACGGCAGAGCGAAGTCCCCATAGAATGGAATGGATGGCGACCGCCCGACCCGCGTTGATTCCGGACAAATGCGGAATTTTAGAAACCGCTCGCGCATTTTGATAATTGATTCCGCATCCAACCCAAGGCTTAAGACCCAATTCATAAGCGAGATAAACGGCTAGCTGCAATTGCTCCAACTCTTCCTTGATCTTTTTGAAACTGGAAGCTTGAGAATAATCCGATCCGCAGATTTCAACAAAATCAACGCCCAAGGCGCGGGCGCGCCTTAAACTAACCGCCTCGGCCTTGACCGAAATTCCAACTAAAATTTTGCGCTTTTTAAAAGCTTCAACTGCTTTTTTCATCGCGGCAAAAGAGGAATCAGAAAAAATCACGGGCGCCGGACGCTCGCCTATCCTTGAGACTAGACACGCCGAAGAAGGCCTGGCTTTTAAGGCCGCTGCCACCAAGTCCGCTTTCGGCTCGATTTTTAGGCAAGTCTTTCCTTGGCCCTGGCACAGTTTTAAGATCTCGACTTCGGATTTAGATCTTAAATGGAGAACTGTTTGGTCAGCGCCGGATCTCCTGGCAATTGAGGAAATAAGCGACAAATCAAGCAAAGAACCGCCACTCACTTTAGACAAAGAGGCAAAGAAGTCTAAATCAAACCCTAATTTTACCTCTTTAAAAGAAGAAGTTTTTTTTCCTTTATTTTTTTTGGCCATGAATTTTCTCCCGAGGGCTTAAGTCCGCCTCTCTGCGATAGGCGGCCGCGATATTCCTCGCGATTTCCCTCACCCAATTTAACTTTGGCCCTTCAACCATAATTCGCAAAAGCGGCTCCGTTCCGGAATAGCGGACAAAAAGCCGACCGCGTCCCTTAAGGGCAAGCTCCTGTTTTCTCAATTCTTCTTGAAAATGCGGCAAACTTTCAAGAGGAATCCTCGAAGACACTTTAACATTTTCAATAACCTGCGGAAACGGCTTGAAATCTTGAAGAATCTTGGAAAAAGGTTTTTGAGACTCCGCCAAAGCCGCCAAGGTCTCAACCGCTGTCAGCATTCCATCTCCAGTTCTTAAAAATCGCCTGAAGACGATATGTCCGGAAGGTTCCCCGCCTAAACTTAAATCATTGTTCTCAAGGGCCTGGGTCACATGGCGGTCTCCGACCCCAACGCTGAGAGTGGAAATGCCGCGTTTGGACAAAAACTGCTCCAAAGCCACGTTCGACATCGTCGTCAAAACGACGCTTTGTTTTTTCAAGAATCCGCATTTCTGCATTCGAAGAGCCGCCACTCCCAAGACGAAATCGCCGTCTTTAATATCGCCTTTTTCATCGCAAAAAACGGCGCGATCCGCATCTCCGTCAAAAGCGATCCCGATATCCGCTTTCAAGGCGGAAACAGCAGTCCTAAGCGGACCGGTCTCAAGAGCTCCGCAACCGCGGTTAATGTTGTAGCCGTTTGGAGAAACGCCCAGACAATGGACTTTCGCGCCCAGACTTTCAAACAAGGGCCGCGCGATTTTATAGGAAGCTCCATTGGCGCAATCAAGGACCAAGGCAATGTTGGATAAATCCAAGGCCGGAGGAAAAATGCTTTTCAGAAAATCGGCGTAATCTCTCTCGTATTTTGACCCATCCTCCAAAACAGGTTTCCCGGAAAACTTGCGCGAAGAAATCCCTTTTACGGCTTTTTCAATTTTTTGCTCTAGCTCAAGGCTAATTTTAAGTCCGCGAGAATCAAAAAATTTAATCCCATTAAATTCCGCTGGGTTGTGGCTGGCTGAGATGACAATCCCGCCAGCCGCCTTGAGATGCGGAACCAGATAAGAAATCGCGGGAGTCGGTATCACTCCGCAATCAATCATCCGCATCTGAGCCCCGATGCCTAAGGCTAAATTTTTAAGGATGGAAGGCCCGGAGGCGCGGGTATCTCGCCCAATTAAAATTTTTGGGACAGTTCCATTCGGAGAAAAAGATTTTTCCCGAGGCAAAAACTTCGCGGCAATAGCGCCCAGAACGCGAAGGAAAGACGGAACAAACGGGTATTCTCCCGGAATGCCGCGGATTCCATCAGTTCCAAAAAGCCGTTCCATCAGTTAAAATGCCCTCCCGCAGACATTTCTCGCCAAACTTCAAGCGCTCTAAGCGTATCTGAGACGTCATGAACCCGGACCATTAAAGCCTTCTGAAGAGCGGCCCAACAGGCGACGGAAACCGAACCGGATAATCTATCTTCCGGCCCCGAATCCGGATAAATTTTTCCAATAAAGCCCTTTCTCGAAGCGCCAACGACCAACGGAGATATCTTCGCGAACTCTCGAAGATGATGGAGTATCTCTAAATTGTGATTGAGGGTTTTTCCAAAGCCAATACCGGGGTCAACCAATAATTGCCCGGGTCTTCCGCCGATTCCGAGAAAAAACCGCTTGCGCTCTTTCAAAAAGGAAGAAATCTCTTTGACCACATCCGTATAAACGGGATTGTCTTGCATCGTCTTTGTATTTTCTCCGCCCCGGTGCATTAAAATCACCCACTTAAAATGAAGCGCCTCTTTCCATAAATCAGGATCAAAGCGCAAAGCCGATATATCGTTGAGAATAGAAGCCCCTAAAAGACGCGCTTGCCGGGCCACTTTTGCTTTTTGGGTATCAATGGATATCGGGACAGGGAAATTCTTCAAAAGCTCTAAAACCGGGAGAACGCGGTCCAATTCTTCTTGGACGGAAATAGGCTGCGAACCCGGGCGCGTGGATTCTCCTCCAATATCGATGACGTCCGCTCCTTCTTCGGCCATTTTAAAAGCCCACTCAGCGGCAGCAGAAGGCCCCAAAAACTGGCTACGAGAATAAAAAGAATCCGGCGTTGCGTTGACAATTCCCATGACCAAGGGGCGCTTAAGCCTCCGCGATTTTTCCAAAATCGAAGACTCTCGCGCTGAACCTGGGCTTTGGCCTTTAGCCATGGAAATTAAAATGAGAGAACTTCCTCAGAGGCCATGAGCAAGCGATCGATATCCGGTATGTAATAGCGCTCCAGGCGAAAAAGCGGCATACGGATGTCCCATCCGCCCACTCTCTTGACCGGAGCCTTTAGATGAGTCAACGCGCGCTCGGCAATCAAAGCGCTAATTTCCGCTGCCCAGGACCCGGAATTGGGCGCCTCGTGGGCAATCAACGCCCGACCAGTTTTGGAAACGCTCTTAAGCACGCTTTCTAAATCTAAAGGAGTCAAGGTCCTCAAATCAAGTACTTCAACCGAAGTCCCATTCTGCGCTAAGCGCTCCGCCGCTTTAAGGCATGTCCCCACCATCGCTCCCCAGGAAATCATCGTCAAATCCGTTCCTTCCCTGCGCACGCGCGCTTTTCCAATCTCAATGGTGTAAGACTGATCTGAAACAGGCCCGCGGGCGGCACGGTAAAGAGCTTTCGGCTCAAAAAAAACGACTGGATCGGGATCTCGGATCGCGGCAATCAAAAGGCCTTTAGCATCTTCCGGAGTTGATGGACAAACAACCTTGATCCCCGGGGTGTGGCAAAAATAAGCCTCCGGAGATTCAGAATGGTGTTCCGGAGCGTGAATGAGACCTCCATGAGGCGAGCGAATCACCAAGGGCAAAGAATAACGGCCGCGAGTGCGGTTTCGCATCCTCCCCAAATGAGAGACCATTGAGTCGAAAATAGAAGGAGTAAAGCCGTCAAATTGAATTTCACAGACAGGACGAAACCCGGCTATCGCCAGTCCCATGGCCGAACCAATGATACCCAGTTCGGCTAAGGGAGTGTCCACCACGCGCTCTTGTCCAAAACGCTCAAACAGGCCTTCGGTCGCCCGAAAAACGCCGCCATTTTTGCCGACATCTTCTCCTAAAACAATCACCCTCTCGTCTTTTTCCATCTCTTGGCGCAGGGCTTCGTTAACCGCGCCAACTAAGTTGAGTTCCCGAGATTTCACCGCGGTCGTAGTCATGGAAATCGTCCCTCAAGAGGCGGGACCTCGACAATTTCGCCCAAACGCATTTTTCTTTCCAGCAAGGCTTTTAATTCCGCTCTTTGTTCAATTAAAGCCCGCGGAGCTTCCGCATAATTATTGGCGAACATATCCAAGGGATTGGGTTCGGCAAAGGCCTCATAAGCTTTAATCTCTTCATCCACCAGGGCCTCCGCATTTTTGAGAAATTCTTGATTTTGGGCTTCATCTAAAAGCTTAAGCGACTCCAAATATCGCTTGAGCCTCAAAAGCGGATCGCGCTTGGCCCAATAATCTAAATCGTTTTTCGGGCGATAACGCGAGGAATCATCCGCGGTCGTGTGATGAGCCATTCGATAGGTTTCAAGCTCAAGAATACTCGCCCCTCTTCCTTCCCGGCCCCGGCGAATAGCTTCTTCCATCGCGGAAAAAATAGCCAAGGCGTCGTTTCCATCCACCTGAAGCCCAAAAACCCCGTAGCCATGGGCCTTTTGGGCGAGAGTTTCCGCCGCGCATTGCCTTTGTCTTGAAACTGAAATGGCCCATTGATTGTTTTCAATGAGAAAAATAACCGGCAAACTCATCATGCCCGCAAAAGTCAGAGCCTCGTGCAAATCGCCTTTTGAGCTAGCCCCGTCCCCCAAATATGCCAAGACCACCGCGTTCTTTTTTTCAAGTTTTGCCGCCCAGGCTAAGCCCGCGGCCAGGGTCAAATGCCCGCCGACCGTAATCGAAAAAGTCATATCCCGATTTCCCTCGGGAAAAACGGTTCCACGATCGTCTCCAGCCCAAATCAAAAGCGAATGGCGAAATTTCATCCCACGAGCGTAATAAGCTCCAGATCCGCGATAGGTTGGAATCATCCAGTCGGAGGGTTTTAGGCAAAAAGCGGGAATGAATTGGCTTGCCTCCTGTCCAAAAACCGAAGGATAGGTTCCCAGGCGGCCTTGACGCTGAAGCTTGATGGCGCGCTCGTCAAAAGCGCGAAGTTCCACCATCTTGCGGTAAATCTCAAGAAAGATATCTTTCGGAACGCGGGGCTCTAGCGCGGGATCGGCAAAACCTTCCGGGTTTAGGATTTCAAGGCGCTGGGTCTTATGATGGACGATTGTTTCAAGAGGCATCGGTTTTTAAACCTTTCAGAAAAAGCTCTCCAGCGTGATAGGAGCTCCGCACCAATGGACCCGCGGCGATTTCAGAAAAACCCATTTCGCGGGCGCAATCAGCGTAAAAGTCAAAACGCTCAGGCGAGAGAAATTCATAAACCGGCAAGTTTCGGCCAGAAGAATCAGGCCTTAAATACTGCCCTAAAGTCACCATCGAAACCCCTACCGAACGCAAATCCCGCAAAGACTCTAACACCTCTTGTTCCGTCTCTCCAATTCCCAAAAGAAGAGACGATTTAGTGGGAGTTTGGGGCAAAATTTCCCGAAAATAAGAAAGAACTTTAAGAGACTGCTCATAGCCGGCCTTCGCGTCTCGAATAGCTGGGCTCAAGCGCCGCACAGTTTCAAGATTATGGGCTGCGACATCAGGACTGGCCTCTAAAACGCGAGCAATCAGGCTTTTATCTCCGCGGAAATCCTGCATCAAGACCTCAATTTTAGTGTTGGGACAACCCCGCCGGACGCTTTTAATGCATTGAGCGATATGAGAAGCCCCTTGATCTTGAAGGTCATCCCGGCACACAGTCGTTAAGACGATATAACCCAACTTCATTTCTTGGATGGTTTGGGCCAACTTTTGGGGCTCAAGAGGATCGGGAGGCGGAGGTTTTAAGGCTGAACTGACCGAACAAAAACGGCATCCGCGAGTGCATAATTCTCCCAAAACCATGAAGGTCGCCGTCCCCGCGCCCCAGCACTCGGCGATATTGGGACAGCGCGCTTCTTCACAAACGGTGTGAAGATTCCGAGAGGCAGAAACCTGCTTAATTCTCTCGTAATTTTCTCCCACGGGGAGTTTAACGCGAAGCCAGGAGGGAAAACGCGAAGAAATAGATTCCGCGACAGGCATTACTTTTCCCCAGCCAAAAATCTTTCGGCCTCAAGGGCCGCCATGCATCCGGTTCCGGCCGCGGTCACGGCTTGGCGATAGCGGGAATCCATCACGTCTCCCGCGGCAAAAACGCCGGGAATGGAAGTCCGCGTTCGGCCATCAGTGACGATATAGCCGTGATCATCGAGTTTCAGCTGTCCGCCCAAGAAAGCCACCGTGGGCTTATGCCCAATGGCGACGAAAAAGCCATGACAGGCAATATCCGATAATTTTTCGGTTTTCAGATTTTTCACGCGAACCCCGGAAACGTGACCGTTTCCCAAAACCTCGGAAACCATCGAATCCCAAACAAAAGACAACTTCGGATTTTTAAAAGCGCGGTCCTGCATAATTCTGGAAGCGCGCAACTGATCGCGGCGGTGGATGACGGTCACCTTGCTGGCAAATTTTGAGAGAAACAGCGCCTCTTCCAAAGCCGTGTCTCCGCCTCCAACGACCACGACCTCTTTTCCCTTGAAGAAAAATCCGTCGCAAGTCGCGCAAGCGCTGACCCCATGTCCCATTAATTTCTTTTCCGACTCAATGCCCAACCATTGGGCCGTCGCGCCAGTGGCGATAATGACTGTCTCAGAAGTAAAGGCCTTGCCCTCGGTGGTCTCAAGCTGAAAAGGGCGGGAAGACAAATTGATTTTAGAGACATCCTCATTAATCATTGAAACTCCCAAGCGTTCGCATTGTTTTTTCATGCGCTCCATGAGTTCCGGCCCCAAAACAGGCTCCGGAAAACCTGGGTAATTTTCAACCTCGGAAGTCAGCATCAACTGGCCTCCAGTCGCCATTCCGCCGATGATGAGGGGGTTTAAATCCGCGCGAGCGGAATAGATGGCCGCGGTATAAGCCGCGGGGCCCGACCCAATAACAATTATTTTCCTGGAATCACTCATAAGAATCATTATATCATTTAGTCCTTATGAGCTCTAAAATCGAGATAATCGGAATCGAAACCCAAAGCCGCCTTGGCGTTAGCCTTAAAGAGAGAAAAAAGCCTCAAAAAATTATTATTGATCTGATTTTAACTCTCGATTTAACTCAAGCCGGCCGCCACGACAATCTAAAATTAAGCGCCAATTACTTTAAAATTGAGAGACTCGCCAGAGCCTTGGCCGAAAAGGGAGAAAGGCTCTTAATCGAGCGCCTGGCCTGGGAAATCGCCTTGCATATCCTGGATGAAGAGCCTCTTGTAGACGCGATTTCGGTCCGGATTCACAAAAAACCGGAACTCATGCCTAAAACCCGGGAAGTGATCGTCGAAATGACGAAAACCCGGCTTCGCCGAAAAAAAACCAGATAAACGCCTAAAATAAAAGCCCCCGGGCTTTTGACCCGGGGGCTTAGCGTCAAAAAAGGGGACAGTCCCCTTTTTTCGCTTAATTAATACATGTCTCCGCCATGAGCGCCAGCTCCCATCGGGGCTTCCTTTTTCTCGGGAATATCCGCGACAAGAACATCGGTGGTCAGAATGGTTCCCACAATGGAAACCGCGTT
>JAJZJF010000052.1 GCA_021810245.1 bacterium | reverse complement strand
TGAATCAAATAGAAATCAAAATCTCCCTCGGTCACGGCCCGGCGAGCGCTATAAATTCCGCGAAAAAGAATCTGCGCTGAAATATCGACGATATTAAAAGTCAGAAAAAAAAGAGCCGTTTCAGATAAAGAATACCCCGCCAAACTTTTAATGTGCCTAAAAATCGCGATGATAAACGCGAAGAAAAACGCGATGCGAACAATTTTACCCAACAAAAACCCAATAGAGCCCAAGGGATGGGAAATTTGGGCCATCAAACTCATCGAAGACATCTTCCACCAGACTCTAAAATATTTTTTCATCCACCCTCAGCGGAATAACTGGCCAAGCCTTTGCGCCAAACCGCCAGAGAAATGGCGGCAAAAACCGCGGTCCAAAGGCCAGCTATCAATAAATCTAGAACCACCTGTCCTTTGTCCACCCGTCCAAGATAAATATTGATTGGCAAAAAAACAAGATAGGGAAATGGGCTAAAAGACAAGCCTTTCTGAATCGAGCGTGGCAAAACATCTAACGGAAAAAACGCGCCGGCGGCGAATTGAACGCATAGTTCAAAGAAAAAAAGAGGGCCTCCGGATTCCGAAGTCCAAAAGGCGAGCGAACTGACTGAAAATTCAAGGAAGAAGAAAAGAAGGGAAGCCAAGACAAGAGCCGCTAAAAACGCAAGCGCCGATAAAATGGATTGAGGAGGGTAGAAAGGCGGATGAAAAAAAACCAACAGAGCTCCCACTTCGATTAAGGCGGCAAACAGGTGTATCGTTTTTTTGGACAGATCCAAAGACAAGGCATAGCCATGATAGTTTAAAGGCCGAACGAGATAGGAGGATATTTTGCCAGAGGAAATCTCCCCCACCAATTCCCATCCCCGGCCCGTTAAAGCAAACGACCTTAAAATATTCATTCCAAAAATGTAGGTCAACATTTGAGAATAGGAATACCCCAAAAAGGACGAACGCCCTGACAAAAGAGTTTTCCAAAAATAATAAAGGCTGAACATCACAGCCAAGCCTCCCACGCGATCCATGAGCAAAGAGGAACGCCTTTGAAGAGTTTCTTGAATCGAAATCTGATAGGCGCGCCAATATTTTCTCATGTTTGAGAAAATATTGTGCGAACAATTTCATCAACCGCGACTTCTTCAATCGTCAAATCAGCAATCGGGAAAGAGGACAAAAAAAGGGCCGCCTTTTTTGATACCTCGGAACGTGGAACCGAAATCAAAGCGCTGGTCCCTAGAGAATCGAGACGAGCC
This sequence comes from bacterium, assembly GCA_021810245.1. Lineage (GTDB taxonomy): Bacteria > Elusimicrobiota > Elusimicrobia > UBA1565 > UBA9628 > JAKAQV01. Next base: position 11,397 of record JAJZJF010000052.1, on the reverse strand, counting down.
CCGAATGCGGCTACCTTAGCGGGAGAAACATGCTCCTCGAAAACCATTCGGATGACTTTATTTTCGGCGTATCGCCGCACGAGCTGTTCAAGACCACCATCATAAATAATTTTTCCCTTTTCCAACATCAACACCCGCGGACAAAGAGCCGCCAAATCGTCCATATTGTGGCTAGTCAGCAAAATTGATGCTTTCCATTTCCGGTTATAATCGAGAATAAATTCGCGCACTTTTTTCTGCATCACGACATCAAGGCCCAATGTCGGCTCATCAAGCAAAAGAATTTTGGGGCGATGAAGCAAAGCGGCAGCTAACTCCGCTCGCATCCGCTGTCCTAAGGATAGTTTTTTGACCGGAACCGAAAGGCAATCTTTTAAATCCAGCATTTCAACGAGCTCATCCAAACTTTGGCGATACTCTTTTTCCGATAGTCCGTAAATAGCTTGGTTTAAACGAAAAGTTTCTTGAGCGGGAATCTCCCACCATAATTGAGTCCGCTGCCCCATCACCAGGGAAATTTGCCTTTGGAACTCCCTCTCTCTTTTCCATGGATGGAATCCAAGAACTTGGACGTTCCCGGAACTAGGAGTTAAGAGACCCGAAAGCATCTTAAGAGTGGTTGTCTTTCCGGCGCCATTGGCCCCTAGGAACCCAACCAATTCCCCCTCTTCAATACGAAAAGAAATCGAATTGACGGCCCGCACGCTTTTCCACTCCCTCCAAAAGACAGAAGCAATTGATCCCCACAGACCGGGTTTGCGTTCAAAAACCTGATATTCTTTGGCGAGAAATTCGACCTCAATGGCGCTCATTGAGCTTTATTTTACAAATTTACTCTAAACTGGGATGAAAATATCTTTAAATAATATTAATATTTCAGGTATTTGTCCCCCTCGAAAAAATTCGCAAATTTATCCCTTGACAGCCGCAAATACTCTGTTACACTCTTAATGGCGATCCTGCCTGTTGCCGAGGATAGCCGAAAGGCGTCCTTTGAGTGGGGAAATTGATCGAGGCAGGCGATAAAGGCAAACCCGTCCAAAGACGGGGACGCAAAGCCCTGAGTCCGAAAGGATTGTCAGGTTGCCGAAACAAATGAACAAGGAAAAAACTTGGGCCCCGCCCAAGAGGAAGGGGTTATGCCTCCCGATACCCGGGAAGGGGCCCTTTTTCCCTCAAAACCCGCCTTTAACTCTGACCCCAAAATCTCCCCCATTTGAACATCCCTTTGTAACACGCTTCTCTTACAATTCATTAAGACAGGTATTACTTTGAAAACGCGAAAGACTTTATTTTATTTACTGGCGGCCCTCTCGCTTCTGGCGCTTCCGCGTTTTCTCCATGCCCAATTTTCAATGCCCTATGATCCCGACTTCGCCGCTCAGGCCAAAGCCCGACACCATCAACTAAAACAAGAAAAAAGGGCGCTGCATCCGCCAAAGTCGCTTCTTCTTCTCATTTCCTCCCACAAGTTTCTGCTTTTAGATCGTCCAGACCCCGATCATCTGTTGGAAATTCCTATCGTCTCGACCGAAAACGAAACAACAAATTTTTTCAAGTTCGAGGAAAATCTTCACCCCTTTGTCTACACAAAAGAAAAATTTATCAACGCCCGAAACACGATAGAAACCCCGCCCCCTACTCTTCCGCCGGAGCCGCAGTTTAATCCGGAAGGAATCGTAATCAAAGGGCCGCCCAAGCCAGCGCCGCCGGAATTTTCGCTTCCCAATTACGGAACCAGTCTTTCCGTCACTGGAAGAAAAGTCATTGGGTTTAATTTTAACGAACAGCGCTACCTTCAAAACCAGGCCATCACCGGGCGCCCGCAGACAACGGCCGCCTTCAACATCACGCAACAAATGCAGCTGAGAATGCAGGGAAAAGTAGGTCCTCATATCGCTGTTAACGTCAATTATGATGACACCCGCCCCAACCAGCATCAGGATATTTATGTCACCTATACCGGCGACAAAAATTCAACCGTCAGAAATGTCGCTTTTGGAGATATTAATCTTAATCTACCGTCCACCGAATTTGTCTCTTACGACAAACAGGTCTTTGGAATCAGGGCCGATGTCCAGCACAAGGGCTTTAGAGCCACCGTCATCGGCAGCCGCACTCAAGGAGTGACCCACACCAAGCAATTTGTCGGCAATACGCAGTTTGTCACGACCAACATCTTAGATACCGCCTACATCCAAAATACTTATTACGATCTCACCTTCGGAAATCCCGCAAGACTTCCGCTCAAAGCCGGAAGCGAACAGATTTATCTCGCCAATCTCAATCAATCCCAAGTCAACGTCAACAGCGCACAAATGACGGTCAACGATATCGCCGCCCAGTATACTTCCTCGGTAACAGCGGAATTTGTTCAGCTCAACTCGGGACAAGACTACACCATCGATTATATCCATGGGATATTGACCCTAAGAACCCCTGCCGCTCTCCAAGATGTCCTTGCCGTCAGCGTCGTAGATGCCAGCGGAAACAATGTCAGCGTTGAGTCCTCAAGCTCAAGCATGATCCCATGCACAGACGCTCCGCCTCCATCCAACAACGGAAACGGATGTTTTAACGCCCCCAAGATCATCAAGACTCAATCGAATATCCCCATTGTCTCAAGCTCAACCGAAGTGGGCTACGATCGCGAACTCCTCACTTTTTACAACATCGGACAAACCCAAATCGTTCCCGACAATGGACAGGGAAATTTTGTTCTCCAAGTCGTCAACCAGCAGCAGCAGGCGGTCGGACCGTCCTTGAATCCGCCCCAGGTTTATCCGCAAACAATTCAGGTCCAATTCCAACTCGGATATTTTCAGCTCCTTGAACCCTTCGCATTAGTGACTGATTCCGCCACTCCTGACCCTCAAATCTACTCTCCTAACCCCATTTCGGAACGCTCTTTCCATATCGAATATAGCTACCATCTGGCCACTTTCGAGCTTGAGCCCAACATTACCCCGATGAGTGAAATCATCTTAGTCGACAATGTCAAATACACGCGCAATGTCGATTATTTCATCGACTATCAAGCGGGATTCGTGACATTTTTTAACCCTGGCCGAATCGGACAAAATTCCCAAATAGACATCACCTACGACGTGGAAGCTCCGGGCGGAAGCACTGCCGGGGACGTGGCTTTGCTGGGGGCGCGAGCCTCCTATCACTTTAACCCGCATTTTAACATTGGTTCAACCGTTCTCTATCAAACGGGAACCAAATCCCCCATTACGCCCAATGTCACCGATCTTAGCCAAAGCTTGCTGGTCTATGACGCCAACGCTGATCTCCATAATATAAACCTCGGAAAACACTTCGAGATCACATCGCTATCAGCCGAAGTGGCGCAAAGTAAACAAGACATGAACCTAAACCCCTACGCAATCGTCGATAACATGGAGGGCATCGCGCAACAAACGGCGGCAAATATGATCAATCTCGATTGGTTTATCGCCTCTAACCCGGGAGGGCAACCCACCGACCCGACCAAAATGACCTGGTCTTTGGGCTATGTTCCAACTCTTCAAATTAATCCTAGCGCCCCCGCCAACCCCCAGAATACTCAGCCTGTTTTAGTCATGAATTATGATTTTTCCGACCCCGCTTCAACCGAAGAATCTCTCGGATACGCGTTTTCACTTGGCGGAAACGATTTCTCGCATGATATTATGCTGGAAGTCACCGTCCTGGGAGATAATTCCGGAAACCAACTTGATTTTCATTTAGGTCGAATTAGCGACGACATGGACAGCACCGGCGGAATGACCATCACCTGCCCGGATGGGCGTATTATTTATCACGCCGCCAAAACCGAAGATTTAGACTGCACCGGGGTCCTCGCTCCGGGAGAAGATATCGGTTGGGTCTATTCTCCCCCGGGACTTCCTTCGGCACGATACGGCGCCAATAACGGCATTTTAGACAGCGAGGACTTTAACGAGGATCAGATGGTCATTTATTCTCAAGATTTCACCGGCGGCGATTTCGGATACGTGCCGGACCCTAATAACCCCGGCAATTCCATTTTCCCCAGCATTACCGACGGCTTCAATCATGACATGGTCAATACCGGAATTAACTTCGGCTCCGGTTCCTCGCAATGCAACAACAACAGCAGTCTCTGCTGGCAAACCTTCCAAATTCCCATTCATATTTCAAGCGCCACCGCAAGCCTCTGGACCGCAATCAGACAATTGCGCATTTCCGTCAGGAAAAATCCGAATTGCGATACCGCCAACGGAGTTACCTGCGCGACTAAGGGAGTTCTTCAATTCGCCTCTATCGCGGTCGTAGGAAATACCTGGCTTCCCGGACAAGCAACCGACCCGGCTACGAATTCCCCCCCCGTCGCCAATGAAAGCCTTTTTTCCGCTCCCATTAACAATGTCCAAGACCCCAAATACATCCCGATCTACAACGAGCCGGGCATCGCGGGGCAGGTTTTTAACGAGCTCTACGGCAGCGTTTCCAACCTTCAACAGCAATCCAACACCCAAAACGTTCAAGAGCAATCGCTGGAACTCGATTTTTCGAGCATGACCATCAATAATTTTATCGTCCCATATGCCAGCGCCGTCGTCACGACCGAAGAAATATTCGCCAATGGAATCGACATCAGCCAACACCGCACTTTTAATTTCCTCCTCTACGGAAACGCTCAAGATCCCAATGCCAACGGAACCTGCAACGACCCTTCCGCCGACTGCAATGACAACACCTTCTTCTTGCGCGTTGGGAATAACACCAATTTCTTTGAAGTCGACGTCAATCTCAATTTTGTCGGTTGGGCGGAGATTTCCATCACCCAGGCGACTAATTCACAACAAATTGCCTATAATTGGCAATCGGTTTCAATTACAGGTCCACCCGGTCTAGTCAACCAGCCTGTTTTAGTCAGCTCTGGAATTCCGAGCCTGCAACAAGTGGGAGAAATTGTCGCTGGCATTCGGCGGACTAATTTTGGCCCTAGTCCCTTGCCGGATAATACTCCGACCAGTGGAATTGTCTATCTCGATGAAATTTATCTGGCCGATCCGATCTCAAGAATCGGCAACGCCGATGATATCAAAGCCAATTTTCTTGTCCCCGGCTGGGCCAGTTTTGGTCTTGAGACCCGATCTGTCAGCCAAAATTTTCAAACGCCGGTCACGGTTGTTTCCAACCAATCTAATGAACAAAATAGCGCCTTTCTCAACATCACAAGGCTCTCTTATCTCCCCATGACATTCAATGTCTCCCAACAAATCACCGACACGCCTAATGAAACCTTGACTGGGAACTTCTCAAACCTGGTCAATATTCTCCAGACAGGAAAAGTCACGACAACCAATGGCAGTTTCCAGGCCAACCTCAATTTGCCCAATATCCCCCATCTCGGGTTTAACTATACCCGAAACAACATTCAGTACGCTTCTCTGGACAGAACCGATAATACCAACACCTACTTAGGAACCTTGCAGTATACGGTTCCCAGCCAAAGCGATTTCTTGCCCCGAAACATCAACGCGAATGGAACCTATTCGGTCTACAAAATAAATTATGGACAATCGACCAATCTCGCCGAGGCGGAAAGCCTCAACGCCGCCAATACAGTCGACACGACCGAAGGAGGCGCGCTCAATCTCACGATGACTCCCTGGAAAGGAGCCTCTTTTACCCCCAATTACCAACTGACAAACGTTAACCAACAAAGCCAAGGCATCGGCGGAAACGATGTCAACAATGGAAACTACATGCTTAGCCGCAATCAGACCGCCGGGTTCTCGTCTAACTGGCGACTTTTGTCTTGGCTCACCCCCTCGGTGAACTATTCCATCAACACCATTGAAAACGCCGACATGACTATCTCGACCTTTGTCGTGACCAGCACGCCCACCGCCGGCGCCGCGCCGGTCGTTTTGTCCACCGTCGTCTATCAACCAGGGCAAACTAAAGCGATTAGCCGCATGGCTAACGGCTCGATTTCTATCCCACTTAATTTTGGGCAAATATTCCCCAAAAACAGGCTTTTAAGAACGCTTTCTATCATCAATGGCTATCAACTTCAGGATGGAGATGTCTGGAATAACGTCGCGAGCAACTTTAACGATCTCGGAGATTTATGGATTCGCAGCGAAATTAACCCCCACAACGTCGGGGCGACCTTGACTAGTTTAACCGAAAGAAACACCTATAATTCGACCCAGCGCTGGGAACCGCTATCGGCTTATAATCTTCAAGGACGATTGTCGGCCTTCCGCACTTTCTCATTTACCAATAACTGGGTCTTAAGCCAGCAAAAAAATGACATTACCGGCACTCAATCTGAAACGATAGAAACGACTTTGCCGGACGTGGTCTTGTCCATGGGCCAGTTGGAGAAACTTCTCTACACAGAAAGCTGGATGAGCAACACCCAACTTGATATCCGCTATCAAGCGCACAGAACCAATAACGTGGGGCAAACCATCAACACCGACTCCGAGTTTCAAACCAATATTCGAACTCTTATTCGCAATTATTTCGATACGACCATTACTATAGACGACAACAACTCGGCCTCGGACAATCTTTTAGTCAATGCCAACACGCAAAAAACCGCCCATCAGGACGCGACTATCCAAACCAGCTTCCGGTGGGGAGATTTTACCTGGACGCCTCAAACCACCTACACTCGGGACGTCACGACCATGGGAACCGGCATTCAAACCAATAATACGACCGTCATTACCCCGAGCGTCCTTATCCGCGGCGATCTTGAGATGCCAGGAGGGCTTAAAATTCCGTTTATGCATAAGGTCCTCTATTTTGTCAACCGCCTGATTTGGACCAACACCCTTTCCTACGCCTATAGCCAGTCTCCGGTCATACAAGCCAATGACACGCGGACAGCCTCGATAACGACCAATGCCGATTATACGCTGGCCAAAAACCTGCGCTTAACCCTCAATGGTTCTTTCTCAATGCTCCAAAATCCCGTCTTGGCGGTCAATAATTATATGTCGTTTCAGCTTGGATCGCAGATGATATTTCAGTTTTAAAGGCGCTCGTTATTTTGTTTTAGGAATCGGGCGAGTTTGAATGGTTAAGGAGTGCTTAAACTCATGGTTATAAAAAATCAGCGAAACAACTGTCTGAGAGCTCAAAGCGACGGAAATCCACAGCGGATGCGGCTGATAGCGCGGGGGCAAGGTCTGCCAATTGCCCGAAGGCTTTAAATCCCATTTCTCAAAACGCAGAAGGTGGCGACCAGGATTTAAAACTTCTCCCCACTTTTTAAGCGCGCTTTTAGCGGCGATATTAGTGCGTCCAGCATAATGATGATCTACATAAATTTTTAGATACGAAGCCCCATCTTCCCCAAAAAAAGAAATTTGATCCCGCGAATTGACGAGGATGTCGGCATCCGCCGCAATGACTGGAGAAGAAGCGACCGGCATTAAGGGAGGAGATAAAGGCTGGGAAGGACGAGATTTAAAATGAGACATCCCGCAAGAAGAAAACGCCGCCGCGAGTATCAATAGACAGCTTTTCTTAATCCAAGATTTTTGCCGCATATTTTCCATTTTGAAGGTCTAATTTCGCGCTTCTTAAACGCGGGTCGTGCTGAAAAATCAATGTCCAATTTTCATCCAAGGCCCTTTTAAGCAGGTCTCGCTTGATTTCCAAGGTATCCACCGGGTATAAATCATAACCCATAATCCACGGCAGAGAAAGATGCGAGGAAGTTGGAATTAAATCTCCTAAAAAGACGGCCGTTTCCCCCTCGGAACTGATTTGAACGCACTGATGTCCGCGGGTATGCCCGCCGGAACGAATCACGCGAAGCCCCGGCTCAATTTCATAATCTCCGCTCATTAAATCTACCAACCCTGCGACATCCAGTGGCTCAAAATTTTCTTTAAAATAGCTGGCTTGATTTCTTTCATGGGGATGAGAGGCGTCATCCCACTCTTCTTTCTGAATTAAATAGCGCGCCTTTGGAAAAGCGGGAATGGGAATACCTTTTTCCGAGAGCTCAGTATTTCCCCCCGCATGATCAAAATGCAAATGGGTATTAATGACCAAGCTAATATCTGTCGGAGAGACCCCAATGGCCCCTAGTTCATCCTTTAAGGTCTGATAGCGTTCGACGCAATAGAGCTTTCGGAATTTAGGCTGATCGTCATACTTAGAAGATAACCCCGTATCCACCAAAACGAAACGTCCTTGAGGAGTCTTAATCAGCAAAGCCCCCAAGGCCAGCGGGATACGATTCATCTCATCGGCGGCAATCTCTCGGTTCCAGAGGGTTTTAGGAACCACTCCAAACATCGCGCCGCCGTCCAAACGAAAAGTCCCATCTTTGATGAAAAACAGATCGAACTTACCGACCTTAAGCGGCCGCGAGTTCATGCCTTCGCCGCTTTAAGGGCGCAGCATTTCTTATATTTTTTCCCCGATCCGCAAGGACAAGGATCGTTTCTGGAAATATCCGGCGAACTCTTAATATAAGGAGCGACTTTCGCGCCGGCTTCCGGTTGGACATCAATTTTCCCGGACTCAATAGCCTCTTTGTTTTTTTCAATCCATGCCTTGACCGCGGACATACTTTTAAGATCAACCCCTTCTCGCTGCATCTGGGCCGCCAAAGCCCGCATCTGCTTAATAAACGCGGGATCTTTCCACTTGCGGTAGAAAAAAGCGGGAATCCCTTTTCCAGATAGAAGATCCGGGGCTTCATCATCCCCAGAAGAACTCTTTGGGTTCGCCACTTTAGCCGCCGCATCGGAATGAGGAGCGGGACTTTCTTTGCCAGAAAAAACGCTTTTGATCCGTTCAAATAGAGACATACTCTTAGTATATAAAATAAATTTTAGCGCATTCGCGCGCTCAGAGGGCCTAGACGCTCTCTAGGCCTTTTGGCCCTTGCGCGCCAGTTTCCCAAAGGATACTCTTAGAGCATGGGAAGATTCATCCCGTTTTTCAGCGCGGCAGCGCTAATCTTTCTTGCGCTTGAGCCCTCGGTTCAGGCTCAAGAGGCCTCAATGAGAAAAACCCTTTCCTTAATTCCAGATGATCAGGCTTGGGGTGATGTCGTTGAAAACACCCAGCCCTGTTCTGTCCCCGGAGAAGCCAGCTGCTCCCGGTTTAACGCTTCAAATAAACCCCTCACTCCTCTTCAATCTTTTTCCGCTCAATCATCGCCGACAGCCGTCTCAAACCAAAATGATCCCGCGAAAGTGTCCAATGCCTTGGCTCCGGCCTTGGCGTCTCTAGTCAAAGAAAAAGCTTTGGCCGCTAAAACTCCGAAGACCGCGCTCAGAAATATTCTCAAGAATCCGCCCTCAATCCACGGAGGAAATGGGACCTTTATCACGCTCCCCTCCGGGGTCCAGCGCGTCAATCAAACGACCCGGAAAACCTTAAAATCTCTCTCTAACGATCCTAATCAGTGAAGCGAACTCTTCCGCCTTTAAAACCCCTGCGCGCCCCGCGTGGAACCAAAATTTCCTGCAAGGGCTGGCAACAGGAAGCCGCTTTGCGAATGCTCCACAACAATCTCGACCCTGAAGTCGCCGAGCGCCCGGAAGATTTGGTCGTTTACGGAGGACGCGGCAAAGCGGCGAGAAATTGGCCCTCTTTTTACGCCATCGTCAGCGCCCTCAAAGCCCTGGAGAATGATGAAACCCTTTTGATCCAGTCCGGAAAGCCCGTCGCCGTTTTCCGAACGCATCCCTATTCTCCGCGAGTTCTGATCGCCAATTCAAATCTAGTCGGGCGCTGGGCCAATTGGGAAACCTTTGACGAACTTGAAAAAAAAGGCCTGATGATGTTCGGACAAATGACCGCGGGTTCTTGGATTTATATAGGAAGCCAAGGAATCGTCCAGGGAACCTACGAGACTTTCGCCGCCGCCGCGCGGAAGCATTTTAATGGAAGCCTTAAAAATCGCCTCGTCGTCACTGCCGGCCTTGGAGGAATGGGCGGGGCTCAGCCTTTGGCCGCGACGATGAACGGAGGCGTCATGCTCGCCGTTGAGGTCGACCCCAAAAGAATAGAAATGCGGCTTAAGACCAAATATCTTGACATCGCGGAAACTCATTTAGACCGCGCCTTATCCCAGGCCCTTAAGGCCAAGGAAAAAGGAGAGGCCCTCAGCATCGGGCTCTTAGGCAACGCCTCTGAAATCATTCCTGAATTGGCTTTGAGAAAGATTCCTATTGATGTTCTCACCGACCAGACCTCCGCTCATGATCCAATGTTTGGCTATATCCCTAAACAGCTAAACCTTGAAGAGGCGGCCGCTTTAAGAAAATCAAATCCCGAAGAATACCTCAAGCGAGTTAGGGAATCAGCCGCCGATCATCTGCGCGGCATGTTGGAAATTAAGCGCCAGGGCGCGGTGACCTTTGATTATGGAAACAATATCCGCGCCTTGGCCTATCAAGGCGGGGTCAAAAATGCCTACGAGATTCCTGGGTTTGTCCCGGAATTTATACGCCCGCTTTTCTGCGAGGGAAAAGGCCCTTTCCGCTGGGCCGCTCTATCTGGAGATCCCAACGATATCGCCTTGACTGACGCCGAAGTGCGCCGATTATTTCCCCATAATCAATCCCTGATGCGCTGGATGGATCTGGCCTCCCAGAAAATCGCTTTTCAAGGCCTCCCGGCCCGCATCTGTTGGCTGGGACTGGGAGAAAGAGCCGAGATGGGATTACGAATCAATTATCTGGTCCGAAAAGGGAAAATCAAAGCTCCCATCGTTATGGGACGCGATCATCTCGACACAGGCTCGGTGGCAAGCCCTTACCGGGAAACCGAGGCGATGAAAGACGGCTCAGACGCCATAGCAGACTGGCCTATTCTCAACGCGCTTTTAAACACCGCTTCGGGCGCTTCCTGGGTCAGTTTCCACCATGGAGGCGGAGTCGGAATGGGATATGCCTTGCATGCGGGTCAAGTCACCGTCGCCGATGGTAGCAAAGACATGGATATCCGCATCGAACGGGTGCTAACCAATGATCCCGCTCTGGGAGTCGCCCGCCATCTCGACGCGGGATATGAACAGGCGCAAAAAACCGCGCGCCGACAAAAACTCAAAATTCCTAGAATTTAATACCCCTAAGGGCCCGACCGTAAGTTCTCAAAATCTACACCCACGGCCCGCGCTGACAATTTTTCTTGACTCATTTGATAACTTTTCTAAAAAATGTAAAATGAAAGCAGGAAATCAAATCGGAGGGAGTATGAATCGCTTAAAAATGTTTGCCGTGTCCTTGATTGCCGTTTTCTCTATCGCCGCAGTCGCTTCGGCTAAATATAAGCCGACGGTCAAAGCGGATGTAGGTATTTACCCAAACGATTTCGGGGCGACCACCATTGACGTGTCTCATTATCCGCCTAAGATGAAGCTTTATTACAAGGTTTTCT
>JAJZJF010000051.1 GCA_021810245.1 bacterium | reverse complement strand
AGCCGTGAATCGGACAGGCGCGTTGTCGGCAATATCGAGATTCTTCCGTGGCGCCTATTTCTCAAGCGGCTCTGGAACGATGAGTTTCGATAGGGTTCCAGTGACGCCTGAATTACCAAGGACAAAGAGATTTTCTAAGCGCGGCTTTTTCTTCTTCGTTAAAAAATCCCGTTAAATAAAGCGCGGCGGGAAACAAAGCCAATAACGACAACCTCAGGGCCAGATGGCCTTCCCCCACCCCAAGCCCCATCCCATGGGCAAAAACGAGAATTAAAAAGACAAGGCCCGCCAAATGCAAAAGCCTTTCCCACTCATAAGCAATGGGATACAGTTTGCGGCCCAAAAAGTAGAGAAAAAGCGCCATCGAGGCATAGGCCGCCAGGGTGGCAAAGGCCGCACCCCTCATGCCCCAACGGGGAATCCACAAGAGATTGGTTCCGATATTGACCAAGGCCCCCAAGGCCGCGGCGTAGGCCACGTACTCGCTTTTTTCCGCCAAGGTCACCGGAGCCAAGAAATTAATATAAATACCGTCGAAAAGATATCCCAAGGTAACTATCGGAACCAAGGACAGCCCCGCCCAATAAGCCGAGGGAATGAGAGATTTCCCGCCAAAAACGGGCGGCATGACTAGGTAGGCGATCAAAAAAGTAATCCCCAGAAAAATCAGCGCGGCGATGAGGGCAAAGTAAGTCAAAATTCGGGCGAACAGATTCCGCGCGTTAGGGTTTTTCGCCCTTTGAAGAAAAAACGGCCGCCAAGCGGAATCAAACATGTTGACCACCATCATCATGAAAATCCCAAGGCGGTAATTGGCCTGATAGACTCCCACCGTCCAATCATTGGTCATAAATTTTAGTATCGGCCTGTCAATGACCTGGACCATCATCGCCGACAATCCCGCCGGCAAAAGCGGAAGCCCAAAGCGCAAAAGTCTAATCCATATCTCGCGGGAAAACCGCAGCCGCAACTCGGACCAAGAAAAGGGAAGAATCAAAACGAAGGTCAAAACCGAAGAAATAAGGCCGGCCCAGAAAACCCCCTCAACCCCTTTTTTAAGAGTCACCAAAAAAATGTAGCTTAAAATGATGTTGGAGGCGATATTGACGATTTTAAGCCCGGCATAAAGCCCCGGGCGGTGGTTCATCCGCAGGCGCGCGAACGGAGTCAACGCCAAAGCGTCAAAAGACAGAATGCCTATGGAAATTAAAATCAGTCTTCGGTCCGCGATAGCGGCCACCCTTGAAATCCAAGATGATTTTCCGAAAAGAAAAGCGGAAAAAACAAAACTCGTGATCAAAACCGACCAAAAGGCCGTTGAAAAAACCTCCACCCCGCCGAATTGTTCCTCGGTTTTGTAATAACGCATGAACGCGAAAGAAATTCCGTAGCCGTAAAGGACGTTGAGAAAAGCCAAGTAAGAAAAAAGAGTCGCCACGATGCCGTAATCGGCGGGAGAAAGGGCGTGGGTATAGAGAGGCAACAGAAAAAAATTGAGCAGACGCCCCATTACCGTCGACAAGCCGTAGATCAAGGTCTCGCGGCTCAGAGCCTTCAATTCGCCGATCACTTTTGGATTCTAGCAAAAGCGGAAAGGACTTGACGGACTGGCGGCATTTGAGTCAAGATATGAAAGCGTCATCAGGCAACGGCTTAAATATAAGACAAGGATAAATTATGAAAAAAAATTACGCGCTCATTTCAATCTTGATTGTTGGAAGCCTTTCTTCGCCCGCTTTTTCAAGCATGTTTGGCTCCCAGCCTTCGGAACAGCAAATCGAAAACACGCTTAAAGCCCACCCCGATTTAATTTTGGATGTTCTGCGCGAGCACAAGTCCGAACTTTATGACATTGTCAGCCAAGCCTTTCAGGAAGAGCAAGCCAAACGCGAAAAAGAGGCCGAAAAACAGGAACAAACCGAAGAAAACGAGGCCTTTAAACATCCCTATCAACCGGTCATCAACAAAAACACCATGATCCGCGGAAATAAAAACGCCAAATATACCTTGGTCGAATATTCCGATTTTCAATGCCCTTATTGCGGCCGCGCCTTCCCAACGGTTCAAGCCCTTAGGAAAAAATATGGATCTAAAATGCGCTTTATTTACAAAAACATGCCGCTTCCCATGCACCCGCAATCGATGCCGGCGGCCGAATATTTCGAGGCGGCGGCCCTTCAATCCCGCAAAAAGGCTTGGCTGTTTAACGATAAGATGTATGAAAATCAATCGCGGCTGGGACCGGAATTTTACAAGCAGACCATCAAGGAATTGGGGCTCAATGTCAAGCAAGCGGAGAAAGACGCAAAATCTAAGCGCGTCCAAGACCTAATTCAAGCCGACATCAAAGAGGCGGAGAAATTTGGATTCACCGGAACGCCGGGGTTTCTCTTAAACGGAGTGCCCATCCGCGGCGCTTATCCCGAAGGGAAATTTATTTCGATTATCGATCGCCTCAAACTTAGAGGACAAAAGTCGGCTTCCGCAAAAACGGCCTCCCAAGCCGCCGGGGCTTCTGGCGCCAAAAACTAATTCTTAACGCCGCACAAGAGAGCGTAGTGATAGGGAAACATACGTTCTTTGATAACGGAAAATCCGAAATCAAGAACGCGCGAACGCCCCTCTTGCGGGGAATAAACGTGATCCCGCGGCGGCCCGACCGGGCGCTCTATTTCTGAGTTCCAATCGACAAAAAGAACCTTGCCGGAAGGCTTAAGAAGAGTTTGAATCTCTTCCATCGCGCGGTCTCCCAACTCATGAAGGACGTTGAGGGCTAAAACCCCATCTGCGGTTTTTTTAAGACGCGAATATCTCTCGTCTTTAGTCCACAAGGCCTTAATATTCTTCAAAGGACTCTGGACTAAATTCTCAGACAAAAATTCGAGCATCTTTTCCTGCTCGTCAACCCCAATGACCTGGATTTCGGGACGCAAAGCGGCAATCTCAATGGCGTAAAGCCCCGTTCCCGCGCCGAAATCAATTAAAACCTCTTTGGGCGCAAGCCCTAAAAGAGAAATTAAGTCCTTGGGCGGAAGATAATCAAAGCGCGTCCGCTCATTTAATGACGCGGCGCGTTCCGGATTAAAACGCTCCGGCTGACGGGCTCCATGCCGATCGTGTTCCGTCACGGAAGATTATTTCCCGACAGTCGATATCTTGCACAGAGTGTAAGCCGGGCAATAGCGAAAAATGCCCGTCAAGACGGGAACAATTCCAATGAGTCCCCACCAGGTCTTAGGCCCCCAGAAAACAAGCGAGACTAAAAATAGCCCGACAATAATCCTCAACCAACGGTCCCAGCTTCCTACATTAACTTGAATCATAAGTCCTCCCTCGATTTTCAACGAGCTCCTAATCTTTAGATGCCGTAAAGCCAAAAAGGATTCACCGCCTTGGCCTTTGGCCAATGACGACGGTTCCCTCAACGCGGGAAAAGAAAACAAAAATCGCAAGCACGCAGGCTAAAAGCCCCATGGCCATCAGCGGAAGGCCGAAGGCAATCCCAATAACGGTCAAGGTAAAAACCAAACCGACCCCCATCATCGTCAAACCAATCAAAGCCAACAAAACGCTCAACGCCGCCTTGGACAAGAATCGGCTGAGCCAGGATTGAGGCCTTTCCTCCAAAAAGGGGCCACTGAAGTCCTCATCTACAATCTCGGCTTCGACAATCTTGGGAGAAGGCTCTTCGGGCCGTTCGGGAAAATATTCCATTTAATTAATCAAGGTGTGCCCATTTTCTCTCAGCCAACGCCTCTGCTCCCGATAATCCGGACAAAATTTTTCAACCCGGGCCCAGAATTCTCTTGAATGATTTAAATGAGACAGATGGCAGAGCTCGTGAATCACGACATAATCCCGAACCTCCGGCGGCGCCAAGACAAGCCTCCAGTTAAAATTGAGATTTCCTTTTTGCGAACAACTCCCCCACCGGGTTCTTTGCTCCCGAATGGCGATTCGCCCATAGCGAACGCCCATTTGAGAAGACCAATACTGAACGGAAGAAGAAATAATTTCCCGCGCCTTTTGGCGAGAAGGAAAATCCTTGTTGACCGGTTTTGCGGCGCCCGGCGCCGGAACAGGCAAAAAAATTTCCCGTAAGTCATTTTTTAACCGGTCCAAGAAATCGCGCGTTTCTTGGATAGACGGCAGAACCTCAGGCAGATTCATGGATTATCTCCAGGAATATTCCACGGTATAGTCGATTTTAGAAGAGGATTTTTTCTTGACTAGAATTTCAAAGACAATGGTTTGGGCGTCTTTTTTCTTCCATTTCTGATCCGAAGAAACAATCTTCCATTTTGACCAGCGGTAGAGATGTTCGATGACCTTAACCGAAACGTCGGAGTTTTTTCGATTGGTCAGCGTAATTTCAAAGCCTTCCTTGGTTTTCTTGGGCCCGGTCTCAAACAGAACGCGCTTTCTCTGGCCGAGAACGTCAAAAGCCCCTCCCACCGCAATGGATAATTTCTCGTTTCTGGGCGTCGCCGGCAAAGAATCGGACCCCAACCATTCCAAGGAACCGCTTTTGTCTTTTTGATAGACCCGAATCTTTCCCGGCGGAAGAGGAAACCCCAAATTTGAGGCCTTGGTATTTTTCAATCTGAAGATGACCTTCACTTCTCCTTGGCTGTTGGCTCCATAATCAGGATTGACCCGGGTGTAAGCGCTAAAATTTCCATTCAAATCGGATGAGTCATAGCGGTATATTTTTTTAACCGGAACCTGAAAGGCTTCTCCCATTGAAACGCGAACGCTTCCTTTTTTGAGATGAACAAAACTCGGCAGGGAATAAAGATGATACTCAAATAAATTTTGGCTATTATCGATGATTGCTTGGGGCGCTGCCGCCATCGCGCGAAACAGAGGGCGCGGCCTTGCGGCCGCCGGCAAAGCCTGATGGGGCTCTCCCGCAACCAAGAGGATATGAGCCTTTTTAAAATCAATTCCAGATTGATTATCTAAATCGGCCCAAATTCTTAAGTCCATTAAATTTGAGGAGTCATTGATAACCGCCGCATAATTGGCTTGCCAAGACAAATCTTGGGTCAAGTAACTAAACTCAAAAAGATACCGGCCTGAATTTTCCGCTTTCATTTTCCAAGAGACGGAAGGATTAAAGCCTTCTTTTGGTAAAGAAGGAATCACCCAGGTTCCCTGCGGGTTAAGATAGACGTGATGGCCAACCTTCAGCGCCGTCAGATTGTCCCGGGCTTCCAAGAGAATGCCTTTGAGGGTTTTGGATTTTTTATTCTCTTTGAGCTCGACCTCTTTGCCGATAAATTGTTCGAGGATTTCGGTGGGATTGGTCCATCCGCCAAAAAAATTTTGTTCAAGCGCGGCCGCCTTGTTTCCAATGTCCTTGGGCGAAATCAAAACGCTAGAAGGCTTAAATCCCCAGGGAACGGGAATTGGCGGCGTATCAGAAATCCCAGTCTTAAGCGGGAAAGCCAACTCTTCTTTAACGAGAGCGCGCTGATCTTGATAGATGGTGATATCGGCGGCTTGAGCTTGAGAGGTCAAGAAGATAAACGGCAAGAACAAAAACATGAAAAAGGCTAGCGCAGGGAGATAACGGAAATCGGACCGGATTTGACGAACTGTTGGCCATAATCAGTATCTATCTGCAAATATCCGTTACGAGCGTCCTCGATGTCTTGAATAGTGGCATGAACAATGCCCGCGTCGGCCTTAATTCCAGAAACGCTCAAATCTCCGGGACCGTTGATGGTGTAAGTGACAAGTCGGCTTAAAATAAAAGGATATTGGGGGTATTGAGGATGCTTAAATTCAAAATGGTCTATATTGTAGATGACTTGAATCTTGTTATTGCCGACCAACATCGCTTGAATTTGAAATTTCCTTCCATTGTTAGTGATTCCAGAATCAATCGTAATGGCCCCAAAATCATATTTGGAAAACAAAGCCGCGCAGACCTCGCGAGAAAGATAGAAAACATGCGGAGTCGTCAAACCCGGATCGGTCATGAATGACAAGGAATTGTCATGGGCTACAATCGCGGCGCGCGCCACCCGCTCAATGGCGGACAAGGGCATCGCTTTTATTTGAGAAGGGTCTAAATCCGGAATCTGCTTGAGCAGCCAACTAACCATGACCGGCGATGCCGGTTTGAGAGAATTCCACAACTGATAGTTAATTAATGGCCCATCTTTGAGGCGCAAAGCATACCCCACTTGGACCGGATGAGGAACGGACGGAAAAGCGCTTTTTTCAAACAGCGGGGCGGGCGAAGCAAGTTCAGAGACCACAGGAGAGATTTTCTCTAAAATCGCCCGAGAATTGATTGTATTCTGAGCCATGACCGGAGCCGACATCAAGACCAGCAATAGTTTAATCATACACGCATTATTACAAAGCCTAAGTTCATTGTCAAATAAAAATCGTCTCTCTGCCAGGGCCAAAAGGCCTAGAAGGTCCCATCATTCGATAATCTCGAGAAGAGCGAAATGAAGATACTCGGTTTCCGGCATCGCCAACAAAACCGGGTGATCAAGAGCTTGGGGACGCAAGCTCAAAAGCCGGACGCTTTTTCGGGCCTTTGCGGCGGCCTGCCGCAGAATCGAGACAAACAGCTCGCGGCTGACGTGATGGGAACACGTGCTCGTCGCTAAAAGCCCGCCCGGAGGCAAAACCTTTAAAGCCAGGCTATTAAGACGAACATACAGGCGTTCCGCTTTTGAAAGGTCCTTGCGGGAAGAAACCAGACTTGGCGGGTCAAGCAAAATCATGTCTGGGGCCGCGGCGCGATTTTCAGCCAAGGAAACAAGCGCCTCTTCGGCGTCTTTTTTTTCAAATCTCACAAGGGAAGAAACTCCGTTTAAAGCCGCGTTTTGATTGGCCAGCGAAACCGCGTCTTGAGAGCTGTCAAAACCTACGACCGACCTGGCCCCGAATTTGGCGGCATTAATTCCGAAGGTTCCAACATAGGAGTAGAAATCAAACACGATTCTGTCCTGGAAATAAGGCCTCAGAAAAACCCGATTCTCCGATTGATCAAAATAAAACCCGGTTTTCTGCGCGGCGATAATGGGAACCGAAAACTTAAGCCCAAAATCATCGATCTCGACAAAAGGAGGAATTTCCCCGTAATGGATTTTTTCTTCCAGCGGAAGGCCTTCTAAAGCCCGGCTTTTATGGTCGTTTCTAAGGTAAATTCCAGAAGGATTCACCAGCTTTAAAAGCGCCTCTGAAATTTGAGGCAAGCGCTTTTCCATTCCGGCAGATAAAATCTGCAAAACCAAGACCGAACCGTATCGATCAACGACCAAGCCCGGGAGCCCATCTGATTCGCCAAAACAAAGCCGATAAAACGGAGGCCGGCCGGGATAAACCCTTTCCCGATACGCCAACGCCTCAGATAAGCGCCGATAAAAAAAATCGGAGTCAATAGACTCCGCTCTTTTGCGCGAAAGAATGCGAACGGCGATGAGACTATGCGGATTATAAAATCCAACCCCTAGAAATTCTCCGGAAGATGAAAAGACTTCCCCCAAATCCCCGCTCTCAAAATTTCCGCTAAGATTGGCGATTTCATTTGAAAAGACCCATGAATGCCCGGACAGAATCCGCCGTTCTTCATTTCGTTTAAGATTAATCTTAAGCCCCGTCCCTCG
This sequence comes from bacterium, assembly GCA_021810245.1. Taxonomy (GTDB): domain Bacteria; phylum Elusimicrobiota; class Elusimicrobia; order UBA1565; family UBA9628; genus JAKAQV01. The sequence continues at coordinate 5,208 of JAJZJF010000051.1, read as the reverse complement.
CGTCAATTCCATCGGCATTCTATTTTTTCTCCAATTTGAGCTTTAAACCTAGCGGCAAAACTCCCCTCCCGAACCGCCAACTCTAAAAGCCCAAAAGAGCTGGTCAGACAAAGAGGCCGATTTTTTAAGACTTCGGCGTAATGCCGCCTCAATGGACCCAAGTTTTTCCCTCTAAAAAAAATTTGGGGCTCGCGCTTAAAGCGTAAACCACGCAGTTTTGACGATTCTATATTGCTGATGCAATTTCCGAAGCGGTCGATGAAAATAATTTCTCCCGCGATTTTGTCAGAGATTAAAAGAGTCTTGGGCCAGGGACAACTGACTGTTTTTACAGTTTCGGGCCCCAAAAGATGCCCGGGTTTGCCTTGAATTAATTGCGCCGCGACAGGCGCGAAGATATCGCGTCCATGAAAGGTATTGGAGATATCGGGGTTCATCCACCGCCGGTTAGCGACAGTCCGCGATTCAAGAATTGGGTCTTCAATCCAGCTTAAAACTCCGTTATCCGGCGCTAAAAACTGATGTTGGCGAGTCTTAACCCATAAAATATTTCTCCGGGATCCCACCCCGGGGTCGACCACGCAGACAAACAAAGAGCCCTGAGGAAAATGCGGCGTAGAAGCGCGAAGAAAAAAGGCCGCCTGCGCCACGTTTTGAGGTGAGACCTCATGCGAGAGATCAATGATCCTCGCCTCCGGAGCTTTTGAGGCGATGACTCCTTTGAGGATGCCGACATATGGATCCTTAAGTCCAAAATCAGTCAGTAAAACGATTAACCCCGGAGTCTTTTTTTTCTTCACGATGTCCTGATGCCGGACCTCTCTAAAAGCTGTTCAACAGAATCTTTATAATCGGAAAGGTTAAAACAACGGTCTAAATCTTTTCGGGAAAGCCTTTTGCTGACGACGGGATCCGCGGCGATAACCGAGCGAAACGGTTGGCGCGTTTGCCAGCACTTCATGGCGTTTTTCTGGACCACCTCATATGCCTTTAGGCGCTCCATTCCGGAATCAATCAAGGACAAAAGAACCCTCTGCGAAAACATGAGCCCGTAAGAGCGCTCCATATTTTCTTTCATTCTCTCCGGATAAACCAAGAGCCCAGACAGAATGTTTTTAAAACGGTTAAGCATGAAATCAAGCAGAATACAGGCATCCGGCAAAATAACGCGCTCAACAGAAGAGTGGCTGATATCCCTTTCATGCCACAGAGCGATGTCCTCAACCGCCGCTTGGGAATAGGAGCGCATTAGTCTTGAAAGCCCGACCAAATTCTCGCAGAGAACCGGATTTCTTTTATGCGGCATCGCCGAAGACCCCTTTTGCCCCGCGGCAAAGGGCTCTTCAAGCTCAAGGGTTTCTGTTTTTTGAAGATGCCGAATTTCCGTCGCCCAGCGCTCGATCCCAGCCGCGATCAAAACCAGAACCTGGATAAATTCCGCGTGGCGATCTCGAGGAATGACTTGAGTTGAAATCGGCTCGGGGTTAAGCCCCAAGCGAAGACACACCTGGACCTCTAAAGTTGGCGGAATTTGAGAAAAGGTACCCACCGCTCCGGAAAGCTTCCCATATGAAATCGCTTCCTTAGCCTTGAGCAGTCTTTCTTTTCCGCGCAAAGCCTCCGCGTGCCAGGAAGCGAATTTAAGGCCTAAGGTCATCGGTTCCGCGTGTACCCCGTGCGTTCGGCCCGCCATCCAGGTCATCGCGTGTTTTTTAGCTAGGCTTTTAAGCTCCGCCAAAACGGAATCAAGCCCTTTTAAAAGCAAATCGGCCGCTTCCCGCATTTGAAGCGCCAAAGCGGTATCTAAAACATCGGAAGAGGTCAAGCCGTAATGGAGATAGCGCAAAAGATTGGGCGCCTTTCCGTTGAGTTCCGAAGCGATGGCGGAAATAAGCGCAACCACGTCGTGATTAGTTTTAGCTTCGATCTCTTTTGATTTTTTAACCAGACTGGGCCCTTTAAGGGAAGCTAAAACTGAAATTTCAGACTCCGCTATCCCTTTTTCCTTGGCTAAGGCCGCGACAAATTCTTTTTCAACTTCGATCATCGCCTTGGTCCGGTTTTCATCGCTCCAGAGGCGGCTCATCTCCGGGCGGCTATAGCGTTCGATCATAAGGATCCTCTCACTCAGTTTAGAATTTTAGCCTTCTTAAAGATCTAAAACGAATTCTCTCTTCCCTGCGCCCGCGCTTGACATCTCCCTCGATTTCTCCGGCCTTAATCTTGCTCAGCCTTGGTTCGACATCGGGATGATTAAGATCTCCGGTCACGCGAAAACCAATGGAGGGCCGCCCCAACTCATCGACCCACCATTCCGGCAGCGGCGCGCTGTAATGAGTCAGCCTGGTTAAAACGCTCATATCGATTTTTTCCTTGGCAAAATCGGCCTTGCCTTCCGCATATGCGATCAGTTCCGGCCCATTGACGTAGGAAAATCGGGTCGTAATGACCCCATTTCTGATTCCGTATTCTCCCTGGATTTCATTAAAGTCCAGAGTTTTCGGATAGGCCTTGGCCGCGCTCAGAACCGAAAGGCTGTTCATCTTATGCATATAGACATAGGGCAAGAAAATAATTTTAAGCAATTTGTGGGATTTTTGCAGAGACTCGATGTCTTTGACTTCTCCTTTCCCCAAAGTGATTCCCGCTTCCCCGCTCAAATGGTTAAGGCGCGGGGTCACCCCCCGCAGCTTCCAAAGGAGATTGACATTCTTGACGAAAAAATCATTCTGGACAATCTCGCCGATATGAATGCCCCCCATGGTATTGGGAAATTTCTTAGGAATAAAGCTCTTAAATTGCCTGACCCAGCGTTTTTGCCATGATTCCACCGCCCGCGGTAAACGTGAGGAATGAGACTTTCTCTTCTGGGAGTCCAGAGTCCGCATCTGCTCAAGAAAATTTTCCACCTGTTCGTAATCAATCTTGTTAATCGAGCCCGCAATCGCGACAATTCGCGGTTTGGGCAGAGGAAAAATCCGGCCCTTTCCGCGAAAAACAGAACCTCTCCATTTAAAATACAAAGAGCGTATGCGCAGATCGCGCTTGTTGAGGAGTAGAAAATTTCCGTTAACTTTTGAAAATGTGTTTGAAGAAGTCCGAACCTCGGAATCTCTGGCATTAAAAGACATCTTGGCGAAACTATCGGAAGACGCGAAATCAAGATGTCTGGCTTTTTCCCTAACTCCGAAAATGCGGGCGCTAAAATTTTCAGCCGAGAAAGTCGAGTTTTCTATTCTCATCTGTTTAAGCGCTCCACTCACCTGCGCCGCCGCGCTGACAGTTCCTTTCAAACGATAGATTTTGACGGGAGGGAAAATGGAGGCCGCAACATCAAGGGGGAAATTAGAGACGTTCACCGCTAAATGAGCCCGCGGAGAAGAATTTTTTGGGAGAGAGATCTCTCCACCCGCCGATCCATTGAGGGGTCCTGCCGCGATCATAAAACGACGCAGATAAATAACAGAGCTTGAAAAATCCGCATCGAACTCGCAATCACTTCGCGGGAGATGAACGTTCCGCCACTTCCCCAAAAGATTTTTCCAATCGGACGGCTCCAATGCCGGCAAATGAAGAGAAGCGTCGAGATTAGGCGTCTTAAATCCCACCAGCCTCCAGGAGCCGGAAACAGCGTAGCTGGAAGACTGAAGAGTGAATTTTTCGGCCCTTAAAAAAGCCCGGTCCATATCAAAAGAATCAAAATCGGCGACTCCTTCAAAAGTCAAGGAAGCGTTGACCGGGCGCGCCTTTACGATGCCCGCGACTTCTCCGTTGAAATGAAGAAAAGACGGGCGCGAGAAATTCAAAGGCTTAAGATCTCCTTCGACTAGATGGACATTTAATGTCGTACTCGATTGAAGGTCTTCAACCTGGATATGGCCCTCTTCAATGGATAAGCCGGAGGGAGATAAAATCAGCGAAAGCGGAATTTTTCCAAAAATATCGATTTCTTTTTTTCCCGAATCCCCTGATGAAAAAAGCGGGGAGACATTCCAAGCTCCGGAAGCCCCTCGGCGAAGATTTAAATGCAGTCCTCTTAAATGAATAGCCCCAATTTCTATCCGCTTTTCCATTAAATGATCGAAGTTGAGATCGATGACGACACTTTGGGCGCTCAACAACGCTCCCGGGTCTTCCGGAACGCCGCCTATTGAAAGATCTTCGATTTTAAGACCGTTGAAAGTCGCCCAGATAGAACCAATTGAGACCGGGCGATGAAGCCGCTCTTGAAGGGCTTCTGTTAAAATCTGGCGAGTTCGCGAACCGCTCATCAGACGCGGCAAATAGAAGAAAACGCCCAACAAAACCGAGGAAAAAAATAATATTCCAAGAGCAAAGCCCTTCAATAAGAGCTTGGCCACCCGTAAAGCAAAACGAGATTTTTTTCCGCCATTTAAATGAGCAGACATGGGATAATTCCCCATCAATTGTAACAGTTTTTCCAAAAGCGCTTCCGAACCCAGAAGGGGTATTTGTTATACTGACAGGTGTCAACCAAAGAAACTAGGGAAACCCGCAAGGGCGCCAACAGTTTTGCCCGCCACCTCGCTCGTTATTACGACGGCAATCAACTGACCTTACTCACTCGCGGAAAAGACGTCTATGAAGAAATGTGGCGCTCCATCGAAAACGCCAGGGATTCTATTCATTTAGAAACTTATCGTCTAAGAGCCGACAAGACCGGTCGGGAATTCGCCCAGAGGCTTCAAACCCAAGCCCGCGCGGGACTCAAGGTTCGAGTTATTTATGACGCAATCGGCTCTTTTGACATCGACCCAGTCTTTATCAATCGCCTTAGAAATTCAGGGGTGCAGGTTTTGGATTACCACCCCCTGGTTCCCTGGAGGCCCCGCTGGGGTCTTAACCGCCGGGACCACAGAAAGATCCTAGCGATAGACGGAAAAATCGCCTTTACCGGCGGAGTCAATATCTCCGATGACCACGCGCCCATCGAAGAAGGCGGCAACGACTGGCATGACGTCCATGTTAAAGTTGAAGGTCCTGCCGCCGCGGAAATTGACCGATTGTTTAGAATCGTATGGAACAAAGAGACCAAGCGCCCCATCTCTTTTCCCCAAACTTTCGATCTCAAGCCCGGCAACGCCAAAGTCTGGGTCGCGGCCAATCAAGAGTTTCTCCATCGAACGCGAATCCGTTCCGCTTATCTTAGCTCGATTCACGCCGCCAAGAAAGAGCTGATTATCGCCA
>JAJZJF010000050.1 GCA_021810245.1 bacterium | reverse complement strand
TGATAATCATGTCCGATTGCTCTTCCTGAGCTCCCGATAAAATTGCCTCAGCCGGAGGGTCTTCCCTCACTAGAATTTTGGGAACCTCCTCGGAAAATTGCCGCGCCCAACGCTCGATGTGTTTGCGGGCCGTTTTTTGCCCCGCCTTTAGTTCGCGAACGAAAAAAGATATCTGGCTTTCCGTGAAATAAGGCGGAACGTCGAAGTGTTGGGCGTATAAAAGCGTTGTCTCGGACTTAAAGAGGGATTTGAAAATCTCAACCTGCCTCATCACCGCTTTTGAGGCTTCTCCCAAATCCGTCGCCGCAAGAATTTGCCGCGGCGGATAAAACTTAATCGCTTTCGCCATTTTTTTCTCCTTTTTAATTACCCAAGAGTCGCCATGAGCCCGACCAAAACCCCATAGATCGCGCTAATTGAGGGATTGACCATGATTCGATATCACATCGCTCAATGATATCCATCACTTTACCTATTAGATGGCCGAAAGTCAAAAAAGATTCACGCTAAATTTAGTAAAATGAGACCTGAGCGGCGCCGTAGCTCAGAGGTAGAGCGGACGTTTCATAAGCGTCATGTCGGAGGTTCGAGTCCTCCCGGCGCCAAAAGTTCCAAAAATCTAAAATGGCAACAACTGTCGACACCAAACAAATCATCTATTCGATGATAGACGTCGGGCGCATCCACCCTCCTAAAAAACAAGTGCTTAAGGGGATTTATATTTCCTTTTATTATGGCGCGAAAATCGGAGTTTTGGGCGACAATGGCAGCGGAAAATCGACTTTATTGCGCATCATGGCCGGGAAAGACACGGAATACACCGGCCAGATCACGATCTCAAAAGGTTATTCAGTCGGCCTCTTAGAGCAGGAGCCACAACTCGATTCTTCCAAAACCGTTCGCGAGATTGTTGAAGAAGGCGTTGTCGAAACTAAAAAACTTTTAGATGATTACAACGCGATCAACGACAAGCTTGCCGACCCCGCTTTGACTCCGGAAGATATGGAGAAGCTTCTTGAAAAGCAGGGAAAGCTCCAGGAAAAAATCGAAGCGTGCGGGGCTTGGGAGCTGGACAACAAGCTTGAGCTCGCAATGGACGCTTTGCGTTGCCCGCCGCCCGATCAAAATATCGCGCATCTCTCCGGCGGAGAAAAACGCCGCGTCGCGCTTTGCCGCCTTCTTTTGCAGGAACCCGATATTTTGCTTTTAGATGAGCCCACCAATCATTTGGATGCGGAATCGGTCGAATGGCTGGAGCAACACTTGCGGCAATACAAGGGAACGATTATAGCCGTCACCCATGACCGCTATTTCTTGGACAATGTCGCGGGCTGGATTTTGGAGCTGGACCGCGGCGAAGGAATCCCCTGGGAAGGCAATTACGCGAGCTGGCTTGAACAAAAGCAAAACCGCCTGGCCCAAGAATCAAAGACCGAATCCAAATATCAAAAGTCCCTAGCTCAGGAATTGGCCTGGGTGCGCTTGGGGGCCAAGGGTCGCCAGGCCAAAAGCAAGGCTCGCCTTAAAGCTTACGAACAGATGTTGGAAGAAGGCCAAACCGAAAAGACTTCCGAGACTTTGGAAATTTATATTCCTCCCGGCCCGCGTCTGGGCGAAACGGTCATTTCAGCTCAGGGAATTTCAAAATCTTACGGCGACAAGCTTCTTTTCGAGAATTTAAGCTTTAGTCTTCCACCCAATGGAGTTGTCGGCGTCATCGGGCCTAACGGGGCCGGGAAAACGACTTTGTTTCGCCTGATTACCGGAAAAGAGAAACCGGACGCGGGGTCTTTTAAAGTGGGCGAAACGGTGAAACTCGCCTATGTCGATCAAGAGAGAGATTCTCTAGATCCCGAGGCGAATGTCTGGGAGGCGATTACGGGAGGCTTGGACGTGATCCCGTTGGGAAAGCGTGAAGTCAATTCCCGCCAGTATGTCGCGCGTTTTAATTTTGCCGGGACTGACCAACAAAAACTGGTCAAGAATCTTTCGGGAGGGGAACGCAATCGGGTTCATATGGCGCGGATGCTCAAAGAGGGCGGAAACGTTCTTTTGCTTGATGAACCGACAAATGATCTCGACGTTCATACCCTGCGCGCCTTAGAGGAAGCGATATCCAATTTCGCCGGATGCGCGGTCGTTATCAGCCATGATCGCTGGTTCTTGGATCGAATTGCGACCCATATTCTTGCCTTTGAAGGCGATAGCGTCGTGCGTTGGTTTGAGGGAAATTATTCGGATTATGAAGAAGACCGAAAAAAACGCCTTGGGGATTTGGTTCCTCGGCGCATCCATTACAAGAAGTTAACACGGAGTTCTTGATGCGCTGGGTTCTTCGCTCGAAAATCCACAAGGCCACGGTGACGGGGGCCGATGTTAGCTATGTGGGCTCTATCGCCATTGATCAAAATCTGATTGAAAAAACTGGATTTTGGCCCGGCGAAAAAGTTTTAGTGGTGAGCAACACCTCGGGCGCTCGCCTTGAAACCTATGTCATCGCCTCTCCCAGGGGTTCTGGCATTATCACGATGAATGGCGCGGCCGCGCATTTAATCAAGGCTGGGGAAGAAATCATTATCATGGGCTTTGAATTGTCGGACAAGCCTTTAAAGCCGATTTCTATTCTTGTGGACCAGTCCAATCATTTCGCCAAGTTTTTGTCGCCGAGAGAAGAGCATCTCACGGTTGAAGAAATGATCCAAAGTTTTTGAAGATTCCTATTTCCCTTGTCTCATTGCTGGCCTTGGCCGTGGGCGCTTGGGCGAGGTCGGACCCTTCTCAAACCGCGAAGATGGTGGATTTTTCAAAGCTAGATTCGCATATTGTCTTGGATATGCGCTATGCGACAAAAAACAATTTTACCCACCAGCGGGTTTATCCGGTAGCGCGATGTCTTTTGCGGCCCAGCGTCGCTCAAAAACTTCTAGGAGCGGCCAAGGATTTTGAATCTCGTGGATTGCGGCTGGTTATTTTTGACTGCTATCGCCCGCTTTCAATTCAAAAAAAATTTTGGGCCCTCGTTCCGGATGAAAGATATGTCGCTAACCCCGCCAAGGGTTCCCGGCATAATCGAGGAGCCGCGGTAGACGTTTCTTTGGCCGACTCCTCTCGAAAGGAACTGGTCATGCCTTCTGGATTTGACGATTTTTCCAAGCGCGCTCACCGAAACTGGAAGGGCTCAAGCCCCGCGGCCCGGCGCCATATGAAACTGCTTGAGGCCGTCATGGAACGGCACGGGTTTGTGGGACTTCCAACTGAGTGGTGGCATTTTGACGCTAAGGGCTGGAAGCGTTTCCCCGTTGAGGATGTTCCGCTGGCGGCTCCTCTCGCGCCAAAGCCCAAAGGTTTTTGAGTTTTTAATTTTCTACAATAAAAGAATGAGCCGCGCGGGGAAAAAATTACGCTATCCGGAAAGCCCGGTTTTCTATCGGGCCTTAAACCGCGTCTATCCAAAAATCTCCCATGGAGAAGGCGTTTGGATTTTTGACGACGCTGGAAAACGCTATTTAGACGCCTGTTCGGGCGCCTTTGTCGCCAATATCGGCCACGGAGTTCCGGAAATCGCGGAAGCGGTCAAGGAGCAACTCCAAAAAATCGCCTATGTCAACGGCACGGCTTTTACTACCGATGCCGTGGAAGAATTGGCCGGGGTTTTATCCGAATTGTCTCCGCCGGAGCTCAATAAATTTTATTTTTTGTCCAGCGGCTCTGAAGCGGTTGAAGCCGCTCTCAAACTCGCAAGGCACTATTGGGTAGAAAAGAATCGCCCGCAAAAACGGAAGATTATCTCTCAAAATCCCGGCTATCACGGGAATACTCTTTTAGCCCTTTCCGCATCGGCGCGCGCCCACTACAAAAAAATTTACGGCCCTTGGCTTGTTGATTGCCCAATGATTCCAGCTCCATATGCTTATCGCTGTAATTGCGGACAAAGCTCTTCTTGTCCCGTTTGTTCGGGCAGTATTCTTGAAGAGCTGATTTTAAAAGAAGGCGCGGAGACAGTGGCGGCTTTTATCATGGAGCCTGTTGGCGGTTCATCCACGGGGGCTTCGGTTCCTCGGGCGGATTATTTTCGCAATATACGGGAAATTTGCGACCGCCATGAGGTTTTGCTGATCGCCGATGAGGTTTTGACTGGAGCGGGGCGGACGGGAAAGTGGCTGGCAATGGAACATTACGGCGTTTGGCCGGATCTGATGACCTTGGGCAAGGGAATTTCCGGCGGATACCTGCCGCTTTCGGCTCTTGTCGCGGGAGAAAAAATTATCGACCCTCTAGCGAAGGGATACGGCTCTTTTCTCCATGCCCAAACTTTTTCTCATTCGCCTTCTATCTGTTCGGCAGGGCTGGCGGCGGCGCGCTATATTCGCAAACACCGCTTGATTGAGCGCTCAAACAAAATGGGGCTAGTCCTTCAGGAAAAATTAGGGGCGCTTAAAGAACTCCCTTTTGTTGGAGATGTCCGCGGAATTGGAATGTTGGCGGGAGTTGAGTTCGTCGCGGACACAAAAACGAAAGAGGCCTTTCCGCGCCGGCTTAAATTTGCCGAAACCTTTACTCAAATCGCCCAGGATTTGGGTTTGATTGTTTGGCCCAACGTCGGCCATGCCGATGGCGAAAATGGAGATCTCGTGATGATCGCACCGCCGTTTACCATCGCCGAATTTGAAATCGATTTGATCGTCAGCTTCTTTAAAGAGGCGCTTGAAAAGACGGCTTCTAAAATTACGGTGACAGGAGAGATAAAATGACTACGACGGCTCAAGCTAAAAAAGACTTTAAAATCACCTACACGTCTTCCGCAGCTCCGGACATGAATTTGTTTCATCAGTATTTTGACGAAGGCCTACAGTGGGCGCGCGCTCAAATGGGGAAAACCTACCCTTTATTTATTGGCGGCAAGGAAGTTGTTCCGGCTTTAAAACCCAAGGCCGTCCATTCTCCCATTAACTCCGACTGGGTCATTGGGCATTTTGCCATGGCGGAAGTTTCGCATGTCTCTCAGGCTTTGGACGCGGCGCAGAAAGCGAAGAAATCCTGGGAACGTCTTGGTTGGGTTGAGAGAGTCAAGCTGATGCGCAAAGCTTCTTCTCTTATTCGGGAAAGAAAGTGGGAATTGGGAGCTGCGATGTCTTTGGAAGTTGGCAAAAGCCGCATGGAATCCATGGGCGAAGTGGAGGAATCTGCCGATCTCATTGATTATTATTCCAAGATCATGGAGGAAAATAATGGTTATGTAAAACCGATGGGACCCTCCTACAAAGAAACGACCTCTTCTGTTTTGCGGCCCTACGGCGTTTTTACCTGTATCTCGCCTTTTAATTTCCCGATGGCCTTGGCGACGGGCATGTCTTCGGCCGCTTTGATTGCGGGAAATGTAATTGTCTTTAAGCCCTCCCCCGAGACTCCCTGGACCGGGTATCTTCTCAATGAAATTTACCAGCAGGCGGGGCTTCCGGCCGGAGTTTTTAACTTTATCACCGGAGACGACGCGGTGATCGGCGATCCTTTGTGGAAAGACGATCGCGTGGACGGCCTTGCCTTTACCGGTTCTAAGGAAGTGGGAATGCGCATGATTAAGGAATTTTCTGGAAAGTTTTGGAAACCGGCTTTGGCGGAATTGGGAGGCAAAAACGCGGCCATTGTTTGCGCGTCCGCCGATCTTGACGCGGCGGCGGAAGGCATCATGAGATCCGCTTTTGGGCTTCAGGGCCAAAAATGTTCGGCCTGTTCCCGCATCTATGTCGAAAAAAGCGTTGCGGAAAAATTTACGCAGAAATTAATCGAGAAGACAAACAAAATCGTCATGGGCGATCCGACTCAGATGAATGTTTTTCTGGGTCCCGTCATCAACGCCCGAGCCGTTAAGCGCTATGAAGAAGCCGTTCGATCGACTCAAAATGGCGGGCATATTCTCGTTGGAGGAAGCATTGTCAAAGGCGGGATATTTGCAAAGGGCCATTTTGTCTCTCCGACCATCGCTCGCCTGCCCTTGGATCATGAGCTCTTTTTGCGCGAACTTTTTTTGCCTTTTACCGCGATTGCCGAGGTTGCAAGTCTGGAAGAAGCGGTTAAGGAGGCCAATAAAGTCGAATATGGCCTGACCGCCGGTATTTTTAGCTCGAAAAAAGAGGAGGTTGAATACTTTTTCGATCAGGTCGAAGCCGGAGTTTGTTACGCCAATCGCAAAGGCGGAGCGACCACCGGGGCGTGGCCTGGGGTGCAATCCTTTGGCGGCTGGAAGGGATCTGGAACGACGGGAAAAGGCGGTTGCGGACCTTATTATGTCGCCCAATTTATGCGTGAGCAAAGTCGCACTATTGCGGACTAAAAAAGGAAAAAAGGGACAGTCCCTTTTTTTTAGTGGTTATAGATTGAACCATGAAAAAATTAAATAGAAATTATAAGAATGTTTTAGTTTCCTCCGGGGAAAGAAAAAAAGGGGACAGTCCCTTTTTAAAGGGTTATCCGCGGATTGTGGTTTCGCCGCCGGGGCCCAAGGCGCGGAAAATTATTGAATTGGATCAAAAATGGGCCTCTCCTTCTTATATTAAGGAATATCCCTTTGTGATGGCCGGCGGACAAGGGGCGATGGCGGAAGATATTGATGGAAACCGCTACATCGATTTTATGTCCGGCATCGCGGTTTCATCCACTGGATACAATCACCCGGAAATCGTGCGCGCGGTCCAGGAGGCGGCGGGAAAATTTCTGCATATATGCGGGACTGATTTTTATTATGAGGCGATGGCTCAACTCCTTGAGAGATTGGGGGCCATCGCGCCGATGAAAGAAAAATGCCGGGTCTTTCTGGCTAATTCCGGAACCGAAGCGGTGGAGGGCGCGGTTAAGCTCGCCAGAAGCCACACGAAGCGCTCAAATATAATCGCTTTTGAGGGCGCTTTTCACGGGCGGAGCTATGCGGCGATCAGTCTAACGGCGAGCAAGGTCAAATATCGCGCGGATTTCGGCCCGCTTCTTCCCGGAGTCTATCACCTTCCTTTTGACAATCCCTACCGGATGGAAGAAAACGCGGCCTTGGAGGCGGCGGAGCGCTTGTTTCATAGCCGGGTTTCTCCCAAGGAAATCGCGGCGGTGATTATGGAGCCGGTGCAGGGAGAGGGTGGATATATTTTCCCGCGCCCGGAATTTTTAAAGGCGTGGCGGAAAATCTGCGATGAAAACGGAATTCTCCTGATTTTCGACGAGATTCAATCCGGAGTTGGGCGCACTGGAAAATGGTGGGCTTCAGAGCATTTTGGAGTTGAGCCGGACATTCTTTTAAGCGCCAAGGGTTTAGGGTCTGGGCTTCCAATTGCCGCCATCATCGCCAAAGAAAGCGTGATGACCTGGCCCCGGGGATCGCATGGAACTACTTTTGGCGGAAACCCCGTCGCTTGCGCTTCTGCTTTAAAGACCTTGGAGCTCATTGAAGACCAGTATATGGACAACGCTTCCATGATGGGCGAAAGAATTTTAGAGGGACTCTTAAAACTCAAAGAGCGCCACCCCCTGATCGGAGACGTTCGCGGCATTGGGCTGATGATTGGGCTTGAGCTGGTCAAAAATAGAAAAACCAAGGAGCCTGCGCGTCAGGAAATGGGACGTTTGGAACAAGAGGCTTTTAAAAGAGGTCTTTTGCTTCTCGGCTGCGGAGATTCAACCATTCGCATCGCGCCGCCGCTAGTGCTTAATTCATATGATGTAGATAAGGGGCTTGAAATTTTAGATGTCTGTCTTTCGGAAATAGAAAATAAAGCGTAAAAGGAGACTTAAATGAAAAAAATATTCTTGTTGTCATCGTTGTTTTTGGCCTTGGGCGCGGCCGGTTGCGTTTCTATCGGGGAGGCTTTTGTCAAGAATCATCAAACCCCTCAAATTGTTGTGGGGAAGACGACCAAGATGGATATTCTTAAGACTTATAAACAGCCGGTCAGTGTCGGAACCGAAGACGGGGATGAGACCTGGACCTATGTCGATTATCATGCCAGCATTCTCAGCGGCTGGACTTCCGATTACCTGTTTGTTCGTTTCGCCAAAAACGGAACCGTCAAATCCTACAATTACAGCCACGGCAGTTCCGAAGAACACGGTCCCGATCGATATTAACAATAAAGACGGGGCGGGAGAAATTCCCGCCTCGTCTTAAGATTTGACAATAGGGCGTTTGGATTTTATAGCATGAGGAAAGGAAGTTTACGATGATCCTGGGTGTCCCAAAAGAAACGGTAGAAAACGAAAAGCGAGTCGCGCTGGTTCCTGATGCCATCTCAAAACTGAAAGGTGTTGAGGTTCGCGTTCAGTCCGCCGCCGGGGCCGCCGCCGGATTTTCCGATGAGGCTTACCGCGCCAAGGGGGCGGTTATCGTCTCGGACGCTAGAGGTCTCTATCAGGAGTCCGACATCATCTTAAAGGTGATGCCGCCTGAGATTTCAGAGTCTTCCTGGATCAAAGAGAGCGCGGTTTTAATTTCCTTTCTTTACCCGCATTCGCATCTTGAGCTTTTGAACTCTCTTTCTGCCCGCAAGGCGAGCGTATTCGGAATGGATCTCATTCCACGCACCAGCCGCGCGCAGTTCATGGACGCCCTTTCTTCCCAGGCGACCGTCGCTGGATATAAAGCGGTAGTTTTGGCTATTGATTCGCTTCCTAAAATTTTCCCGATGCTCATTACGGCGGCTGGAACGATTCCGGCGGCCAAGGTTTTTGTGATTGGAGCTGGGGTGGCGGGGCTTCAAGCGATCGCGACGGCCCATCGGATGGGAGCTTCGGTTGAAGCATATGATTTAAGGCCAGTCGTTAAAGAACAAATCGAGAGCTTGGGCGCGAAATTCGTGAGCCTTCCCTTGGAAGCCCAAGACGCGCAGACTTCCGGCGGCTATGCGAAAGCTCAATCGGAAGAGTTTTACCGCAAGCAGCAAGAGTTTCTGGCTAAAACCGCGCAAAATGCCGATGTCGTCATCACAACGGCCTTAGTTCCCGGAAAACGCGCTCCTGTCCTTTTGTCTGAGGATGGAGTCAAGGGGATGAAGCCTTCTTCAGTGATCGTTGATCTGGCGGCCGAGCAAGGGGGAAATTGCGCCTTGACCGAGCCTGGCAAGACGGTCATCAAACATGGCGTGACTATTCACGGGCTCTTTAATTTGCCCTCTTTAATTCCGTCTCAATCGAGTTTGATGTATTCTCGCAATATCAGCGCGTTTTTAGCGCTCATGCTTAAAGATGGAAAGATTAATATCGATTTAAATGATGATCTCATTTCCGGTTCTTTAGCCGCCTATCAGGGGGAAATTTTATTTCCGAAAAAGCCCGCTCCCGTTGCGGCCGTGGCAGGAGGAAAAACTGCATGAACGCGCTTCCGTCTAATCATATCGCCGTAGACTTGTTGGTTTTTGTCCTATCCGCATTTTTGGGCCTGGAGCTGGTGCGCAATGTATCCCGGCTTTTGCACACGCCTTTGATGTCTTTAACCAACGCGATTTCTTCGGTTTCGGTGGTCGCCGCTTTGATTGTCATGTCCGAACCCCGAAAAACCGACTCTATCGTCTTATTAACCGCGGTCGCGACCGCGTTGGCTTTTGTCAACATCGTCAGCGGGTTCATGATCACGGAGCGAATTTTAAAGATGTTTAGAAAGGAAAAAAAGAACTAGACCATGCTCTCCGCCTCTTATCTTCATATTTTTTCGGCAGCCCTTTTTATTTTGTCTCTTAAGTGGATGGGGGAAGTTAAAACTTCCCGCTACGGCAACTGGTCCGCTATTTTAGGAATGATCACGGCCATTGTCGCGACCTATATCGCTTTCCCGTTTGATCACGTTCCTTTGATGTTCGCCGCGGCTATTATTGGCAGCTTAATCGGAATTCCGATCGCGATGAACGTTCCGATGACCGCTGTTCCGCAACAGACCGCGATTTCTCACGCGTTCGGGTCTTTATCGGTGGCCCTGTTGGGGGTGGCGGAGTATTATCAACGGGTTCCCCATGTAGATCCGTTTACGATGGCGGTTTTGTCTTCCGAGATCATTCTCGGATTTTTAACTTTCATGGGAAGCTGCATCGCCTTTGCCAAGCTCCAGGAATTAATTCCGGGAAGGCCGTTTATTTACAAAGGAAGCAATGTCGTCAGCCTTTCGGTCTTGGGCGTGGCTGCCGCCTTGGCGGCGGATCTGGTTTTGCATCCTGAGCGGCAGATATTGATTTTTGCCATTATCGCGTTAGCCTTGGTGTTTGGGTTTTTGCTTGTCATGTCCATTGGCGGCGCGGACATGCCGACGGTGATAGCGATTCTCAACTCTTTTGCCGGAATCTCAGGCGCTGGGCTTGGATTTGTGCTCAACAGCAAAATCTTGGTCGTGGCCGGAACCTTGGACGGGGCTTCAGGATTGATTCTGGCCATTATCATGTCCGAGGCGATGAACCGGTCTTTTGTCAATGTTCTTTTCGGCGGCTTTGGGGCGGTTTCATCAAACGGGAGCGGCGCGAGCTCAAATCACATCCAGAGAACCGTCAAATCTTATTTGCCCGAAGATGTCGCGTCTTTGCTTGATGGCGCGCGCTTAGTCGTGGTGGTTCCCGGATATGGAATGGCGGTCGCGCAAGCCCAGCACGCGGTTAAGGAATTGTCGGCCATTCTGGAATCGCGCGGGTGTAAGGTTCGCTATGCCATTCATCCAGTGGCTGGGAGAATGCCAGGTCATATGAACGTTTTACTTGCGGAAGTTCAGATTCCCTACAGCAGCCTCCTTGAGATGGATGAGGTCAACCCCTTGTTTCCCGAGGCGGATATGACCATTGTCGTGGGCGCTAACGATGTCGTCAACCCGGCCGCCCGCACGCAGACCGATTCGCCGCTTTACGGCATGCCCATTTTAGACGCCGATAAGTCTCGCTCGGTTGTCTTTATTAAGCGCTCGATGAATCCCGGTTTTGCCGGAGTCGATAACGAACTTTTTTACCTGCCGCAGACGATGATGGTTTTTGGCGACGCCAAAAAAGTCATCACCGATATCACCGCCGCCGTTAAAAAGAATTAATTTCTTAAGATTTTAGTTAATCGAAGAGCCTTAATTCTTTCTCCGCATTTATTGCAGCGCTGACAAGGCCTAATCCCACGGGGATTTAGGCAAGAGAAAGCGAGATGAAAAGGCGCGCCTTCAGAGAGAGAGAGGACTTCTTTTTTAGAAAACTTCGCGTAGGGAACGGTAATTTTAATTTTGAAATCAAGCCCGCTATTAAGAGCTTTTTCCATTGCTTTAAGAAATTGAGGAGTCGCGTCGGGGAAAGGGTTTCCCCGGAGAATGGCCAAGGCGATTTGAGGAATTTGGCGGATCGCGCAAAAAAGCCCCGCTTGCCCCAATAAAATAATGTTGCGCCCGGGCAAATAGACGCTAAAATCTGGATCCGAAGATTGGGGGATGGAGCTTCCGGAAAAACTCCAATGCCCCTGCCCCAGGAGATTTTTAACAGGGTATTCTATCATCGATAATTTTTGGAGGTCAGGAGTTTTAATCTTAGATAAAAAACGCTTAAGCCAATATTGTTCCGCTTTTTCCCAGCGGAAACCGCAGCGGATATAAAGCGGATAGACCTTAAATCCACGCCTTAACAGGGAGAAAATCAAGGCCGAGCTATCGAGCCCCCCGCTGGCTAGAACGCAAACCGATTTTTTTCGCACAGAATTTGTCCCCGACAGGAATCGAACCTGTATCGCCTGCTTAGAAGGCAGGAGCTCTATCCATTGAGCTACGGGGACGATGGTTTATTTTACAAAAACGGCTCGCGCGTTGGGGATTCTAAGTTTACTTTCGGCCGCATAGAGTGTGAGTTGATGCCGATTCGTGGAGCGATTTTTCTAGGTCCTTTGCCGGAAGAGTCCTAGGACTTTAGACCCATACGGCTTTTGGGGGAATCGTGATAAGATGAAAAAGACGGACAAGCGTGGCGAGATTTTTTGGAGGCAGTGAAGATATGAAACAACTGGAATTAGTGAAAAAATGGACCGCAGCGGGCTTAGCCTTGGCGCTGTTACTTGAGGCTCCGGGCCTGCGGGCATATGCCGCGATGGGAGAAATCTCTAACCCTGGCGGGGAAATGGCTTCTCCTGTCGGAAAAATCGAAGCGCCTCTTTCCTTTAATAACGATTCTATCAGCGCCTCCGGAAATTTAAATGAATCTGCCGCCCAAATTCAAGCCCTCGGCTTGTCTTTGACTCCGCAAGAACAAGCGCGGCAAAACTTTGAGACCGCCTTGTCCAGGCAACAGCTTCAAGCGAAATTGTCTGGGGCTTCTGCGGAAACTCAAAACCGCGGGGCTCGGGCTTACGGCGCTGTTTTAAGATCAAGCGCCTTGGCTCAACAAGCTGAGGCCAATCAAAAAACTCCCGGCGGATTTTTCGGCGGGAAATTAATTCCAGCGCTTAAAAAAGCCTTTTCTCCTTCTTCTATTAAGAGTATCGGCTCAAAAGCCCAAGGGGCCTTAGCCCGAATATTTGATGGTTCAGAGACTTCTTCGCGCATTCTGCCCGGGCCAGATGGAAGATCCTTTGCGGTCATTGAGCGCTCCAGTTCCCGAAGTTTTCAACTGACCTCTCTTTCGCCGAGCGCGAACAAGGCCTTTTCCGCAGCGCAGGTTCCACAGCCAGAATCTCAGAATTCAAATGCCCCTAAAGGGCCGCAAAAATTTACCGCGTCCGGTTTCGCGCTCAGTTCCGCCCGCATTATTTTCTCCGCCGCGGCGGTCATCGCGGCTCAGGTCATGGCCGTTCATTTCTTGCCGGCCGTTTTTGGCCTTGTGGGCGTCGCCTCGGTTTGGGCGGTGATGGGCGGGCTTTTGGCTTTGCCAGCGGCTCTCTACACGCGCTACCGTCTTTCCCGTCATGACGCTGTGCGCCTCAATAAGGTGAAGTGGATTTTAGATGCTTCTATTGGAGCTTTAATCGGGGCCGGGGCTTTAGCTTTGCCGTTGGTTTCAGCCGCTATTTCAGCGCCTGTCTTGCCGGCCTTGGCGAC
>JAJZJF010000049.1 GCA_021810245.1 bacterium | reverse complement strand
ATGGCCACGATGATTCAAGTCGAAAGAGGCTTTGCCAGGCCCCAATGGCTCAGAGATAATCTCAAGGTCATTGAAGAGGGGGGAGGTTATTCTCTTAAAGATTTAATGGCGGTCACGACCATGGGAAACGCTCCCACTTCCCAAATTCAATTGTGGTATGCCGAGTCCTATAGCCTGGTCCATTATTTATTTCGCGAACATTATCCCAGTATGTTCTACCGATTTTCAAAATATATCCGCAACGGCTATCCCGTCGGCGAAAGTCTCTATCAGGCTTATGGAATGCCGTTTAACAAGATCAGTTCTCTCGAATACGCTTGGCGCGCAAGCTTGGCTGGGAAAATTCCATCTTTATCCGCCGCCGACTAAACCATTAAGTCTCCCGTAATTTTTTTCCGCACACCCCCTTGACAAAAACGAGTTTGTCCTCTATACTGATTTCGCTGTGGTAAAAAATGTTAAAAAAATAAATAAAGTGGTAAATAGTGTAAAATAGTCCATTCATGACTTTATTAATCGGCCGCTACGAATACAGGCTGGACCCGAAAAATCGCCTTGGGGTTCCGCCTAAATTTAGAGAAGCGTTAAATGCGGAAAAAGGAAACCATTTCTATATTACTAGCGGACTGGAGGGATGCCTTTACCTCTTTTTGCCATCTCAATGGAATCGCCTTTTAGAAAACGATCTTCAAGCCCTTTCCCTGGCAAAGACCGAAGAAGAACGGGCGTTTAAAAGAAAGTTTTTCTCGGAGGCAGTCGAAGTCGAGTTAGACGGAGTGGGAAGAATTCTTATTCCTCAATATCTCAAAGATTACGCCAACCTAAGCGGCCCGGTTCTCGTTCAAGGCGCGGGCACTCGCGGCGAAATATGGGGTTTCTCGACCTGGAAAAGCTATCACAGCAAGAAAGCCGAGCCCGCCTATCGCCTCGCGACAAAAAGTCTAAGAATCTAAATGAGCGCCATGGTCTATTCCCATAAACCCATCATGGAAGAAGAAATCTCTCGGTTTCTTCTCAGAGATCCCGATGGGCTTTATCTTGACGCCACCGTGGGACTGGGCGGGCACGCAATCAAAATCGCCAGTTTTCTTAAAGGCGGGAAACTACTGGGGCTTGATCAAGATTCAGAAGCTCTTCTTTACGCCGAAAAAACGCTATCTTCTTTTAGAGGAAAATTTTACCTTGTTCAAGGCAACTTCAAAGACTCGGAGTCAATCTTAAAAGAAAATGGATTTTTGCCTTTGACGGGAGCGATCTTTGATCTCGGAGTCAGTTCTCTTCAATTGGATAATCCCGGCAAAGGGTTTAGCTTTAGAGAAGACGGTCCTTTAGATATGCGCTTCTCCCAGAAAAATCCGCTGACCGCCGCCATGATCATCAACCGCTGGCCGGAAGGGCAGATTTACCAAATTCTAAAGGAGTATGGGGAAGAGCCCTTGGCTCGAAAAATCGCGAAACAAATAGTTCTTGAGAGAAAAACAAAGCCTATTGAAACGAGCAAAGAACTCGCGTCTCTGATTTCTCGCATTGGGTTTCACGGCAAGATTCACCCCGCAACCCGCGCATTTATGGCGCTCCGAATCGCTGTCAACGGAGAGTTGGACAATATTGAGCCGGGAATTCAAGGATGTTTTTCCTGCCTTAAAAAAGGCGGGCGCATGGCCATTTTGACCTTTCACTCATTGGAAGACCGCATCGTCAAAAATCTGTTTCAATCTTTTGTCTCTGAAGGCAAAGGCCAATTTGTCGGCGAAAAGCAAACATGTCCGAGCCAAGAGGAAATTCAAGACAATCCACGAGCTAGAAGCGCTAAACTTCGCGTTATGGAGAAAACAAATGAAAAATGAGAATTCTCTGCATGCGTCTTGCCTTCTGCCGCACCCGCACGCGCAATACCAAACACGCCCAATCGTCAGCCTGGTTTACTTGGAAAACGCGGGACTAAGCGCCTACGTTTGGAAGCGGATATTTCTAAAGGAAGTAAACAAAATCAACTAATAATCTACAATACAAAATAAGCGCTTGACCCCAAGAAAAAAGGGGGAAACAAAAACTGAGGGACTGAATTTATGAAAAAAGATTTTATTTCGGGGAAATTCTTGTTTGGACTGGCCTTGGGAATCCTTCTAATCGCTTGGGAAAGAATAGAGGCGACTGAATTGGGATACCGTGTCGAAGAGGGGAGAAAATCCATAGAGGCTTTGCAATCCCAGGCATCCCTCTTAGAAAAACAACTTGAAACCGCCTCCTCTCCTTTCGCCTTGGCGCAACTCGCAAGCGAGAAACTCCAAATGTCTCCGGCGCCGCTCAAATCGATTAAATTTATGGATTCTCCGCCCTTGCCCGAAATAGCCTCTTCTCAAGGTTTTCCTAGTTCACTGTGGAACAAATTTAAATTTTGGCGGCATTCATAACCACATAGAATTCTAATGTCGCCTAAAAAGAGAATCTCCCTAGTCTCTCTTTTCTTTCTTTTGCCCGTCCTTCCTCTTCTGATTCGGCTACTGGAATTACAGGTGCGAGACCACGCCCAATTAAGCCTCAAAGCTGAAAAAGAATTTTCGCGGACTTTGTGGGAAGTTTCTCCGCGGGCCGACATTACCGACAGAAATGGAAATATCCTGGCGGAATCTCTTCCGGTCTGGCGTCTTTTCGCGGATAAAAAAATGATTCAAAATCCGAATTTCATAGCCAGAAAAATCTCAAGAGTCTTAAAAGAAACCCCGCAGGAAATACTCAGGCGTTATAAGTCCGAAAAGCGCTTTCCCACTCTCGCCGATTCGCTCTCATATGATCAAGCCGAGAGTATTGAAAAGATGAAAATTTCAGGGCTTGGGCTTTCACTGAGAGAGCGCAGGTTCTATCCCAACGGCTCTCTCGCCAGCAACATTTTAGGGAAAGCTTCCCACGGCCGCGGCCTCTCTGGCGTGGAATTGTCTTGGGATGAGCGACTCAGCGGAAAACCTCAAAAGTTAAGGGTTATTCGCGACGGCTCAGGCAAAATGATTTATCTTAACGCTGACAATTCCGGCTTTACCCCAAAACCGCTGGCGCTAACCATCGACCGAGACATCCAGTATATCGCGGAAGAAGCTCTTGATTCTGCCGCGAAATCTCTTTCCATTAAGAGCGGAACTGTTTTGATCGAAGATGCTCAAAACGGGCAAATGCTCGCGATGGCCTCATTTCCGCGAAGCGCGCTTAAAAATCCAGCGATCCAAGACACTTATGAGCCCGGCTCGGTGCTTAAACTCGTCACGGCGACCGCGGCCCTTGAAAACAAGGTCGTTTCGCCTAACGAACAAATTTTTTGCGAAAACGGAAGTTTCGCCATCACTCCAAGAGTCACTATTCATGACGATGAGCCGTCTCAATACCTGACACTCTCTGGAATTTTGGAACGTTCCTCCAATATTGGAATATCAAAAGTCGTCTTGAGAGTTGGCAAACCTTCCTTTTATCGAATGCTCCGCGCATATGGGTTTCTCAACAAGACAGGCATTCGTCTTCCCGGAGAGGCCGCGGGAGACTGGAAGCTCTTTTCTAAACGAGGAGAAATTTCTCTAACGTCTGCCTCCTACGGATATGGAATCGCCGTCACTCCAATTCAAGTCCTTGTAGCTTATAACAGCGTGGCGACCAGAGGAATTCTCAGACAGCCCCTGATCTCGCTAGAAGAATCTCCAGTCTCAGTTAGAAAAGTCGCCTCATCTTCAACGCTAGACACCATCACCCAGTTTTTAGAAAATGTCGTCGAGCGTGGGACAGGAGCCCTCGCTAAAATTCCCGGATATCCCATCGCGGGAAAAACCGGAACTTCTCACCAGATAGATCCAAAAACAAAAAAATATTCCCGCACGAAATACAACGCCTCTTTTGTCGGATTTTTGCCGGCCGATCATCCTCTCTGGACTATTTTAGTGGTTTTAAATGGGCCCAAGGGAAGCTACTACGGCGGGCAAGTCTCCGCCCCGATTTTTGCCGAGGTCGCCAGACGCATGATTGCGCTCAAGGGCTTGCCGCCCGAGCCAAACTTGCTCACTCAAGAGGCTAAGCCGCTAGGAACCGTCGCCACCCAATCCGCTCCGCTAAGATGAAGAAAAAATTTTCCGTTTCTCTTAAAGCGCTGACTAAATCCGTGCCCATTATTGGAAAATTAAAAAATCCAAAACAAATCATCACAAGCCTTACCCATGATTCAAGAAAGGTCAAACCCGGAAGCCTTTTTTTCGCCTTATCAGGAAGCCAAACAGACGGATTTCTCTACGCGCGGCAAGCCGTCAGAAAAGGCGCCGTCGCGGTATTAAGCGAAAAGCCGCAGCCGGCAGATCTAAAGA
Organism: bacterium; assembly: GCA_021810245.1. Lineage (GTDB taxonomy): Bacteria > Elusimicrobiota > Elusimicrobia > UBA1565 > UBA9628 > JAKAQV01. Next base: position 8,735 of record JAJZJF010000049.1, on the reverse strand, counting down.
CCAATTGGATTCAAACCCGCAATGCCGTCCAGGCCATGGGAATTGTGTCCAATATTTTCTTTAAAGACCCGTCTTCCGCCATGCGGATTATTGGAGTCACCGGAACCAATGGAAAAACGACCGTCACTTACTTTCTGGAATCGATTCTCAAAGAAGCGAAAAAAAAACCCGGAGTGATTGGCACGATTTCCTATCGCGGCCCCGGCCTTTCCCCGTCAAAAGCCGTCAATACGACGCCCTCTTCATTAGAACTTCTTGAGATTCTCGCCCATCTGAGAGATTCGAAAGCGACCGATATCGCAATGGAAGTCTCATCTCACGCCTTAGCGCTTGGAAGAGTAGAAGAAATTAATTTCGATACCGCGATTTTTACAAATTTAAAGCGCGATCACCTAGACTTTCACAAAACCATCGAGGCTTATTTTAAGGCGAAATCTCATCTTTTTGAGCTTTTATCGCAATCAAAAAAGCCCGTTAAAACCGCCGTCATCAATACCGATGACCCTTGGGCCAGAAAACTGAGACCCCTCATTAAGCATTGCCAGTTTATATCTTACGGCCTTAAAGGTTCGGAGGATATTTCCGCCAAAGATATCCGCTCAAGCCTTAATGGCGCCAGATTTATTCTCAAATTGGGCGAGAACAAATTTCCGGTGTCTCTCAGATTACTGGGAGAGCATAACATCTTAAACGCGCTGGCCGCTTCCGGCGCGGCATATGCCATGGGGATAACAGAAAAATCGATCATCGCGGGATTAGAAAATCTAAGATGCGTTCCGGGCCGTCTGGAAGAAATTCCGTCTTCCAAGCCTTTTAAGGTTTTTATCGACTTTGCTCATACCGACAGCGCTCTTAAAGCCGTTCTCAGCCAGCTTCGCGCGCTGACCCAAGGGCGTCTCATTACGGTTTTTGGCTGCGGCGGAGACAGAGATAAAACTAAAAGAGCCCCTATGGGGGAAATAGCGGCGAGATTCAGCGATTGGGCCATCGTCACTAACGACAATCCAAGAAAGGAAAATCCCTTGGAAATACTAGCCGAGATCGAAGCGGGGATTAAGAAGGCCGGACAAAAAAATTATAGAATGATTCCGGATCGCGCCAAAGCCATTGAAAAAGCCATATCCTTGGCCCAAGCGCAAGACACCGTCCTCATCGCCGGAAAAGGGCATGAGACGTATCAAATCATCAATGGGAAAACGATCCCCTTTAACGATAAAGAAATCGCAAAAAAAGTGCTAAGACAATCATGAAATTAGACATCCGCTGGGGAGACGCGGCCCGCTTCGCCGGAGGGCGTTTAGTTTCGGGCTCGGCCGATGATTTACTCGATTCTATCTCCACCGACACCAGAACCATTAAAAATGGAGAAGCTTTTTGGGCACTTCAAGGCGAGAAATATGACGCCCATTCTTTTCTCGATCAAAAGCTGGCTCAAAAGTCCTCCGGCTGGATTGTGGAAGAATCAAAATTGCCGAACTTAAAGGCGCCTTTGCCGCCGCATCTCATTGCCGTTCCCAATTCCCTTCGGGCCTTACAAGCCCTCGCCGCCCATCACCGAAAAAGATTCGATATTCCGGTCATCGGAGTGACCGGATCCAACGGAAAAACGACGACCAAAGAAATGATTAAATCCATCCTCGGCGAATTAGGCCCTGTTTGCGCCAGCCCGGGGAACTGGAATAATCAAATTGGAGTCCCGCTTTCGGTCCTCAATCTCGACTCAAGCCACCGCTGGGCGGTTTTTGAATTGGCGGATTCTCATCCTGGAGATATCAAGGAAATATCTCAAATCGCGCAGCCGACTATCGCCGTCTTTACTAATATCGGTCCCGATCATATCGAGTTTTACGGAAACATGGAGGCTAATTTTAAAACGAAACTTGAGCTTTTAGATTTTCTTCCGCAAGACGCTTCGGTCATCATTAACGGAGATGATCCTTGGCTCTCCAGTCTCGAAGGTCGCCTAGGGGGGAAAGCGGTCACTTTTGGGGAAGCTCCTCTATCTCGGGTTCGATTTTCCAATCATGAAATCATCATTGACCGTCATAAAATCGTAGTCCACTTAAAAGCTTTCGGCAAATTAAGCCAATACAATGCCGCCGCTGCGGCCGCCGCCGCTTGGGCGCTGGGAATTAATCCGGAGACCATTAGAGCGGGACTTGAAAAGTATCAACCTTCCGCCATGAGAATGGAAAAATTCCCCCATCCCAGCGGATGCGAAGTCGTTTTAGACGCCTATAACGCCAACCCCGCGTCCATGAAAGCTTCAATAGAATCATTTATCGCGGAATTTCCTGAAAAGAAAAAAATCCTAGTTTTGGGAGACATGAAAGAACTCGGAGAACAATCGGCGAGTTTTCACGCGGAGTTGGGAGATTGGCTCTCGACATTGTCCGTCTCTGAAATTTATCTCGCCGGGCCGGAAATGAAGGCGGCAGCGGAAAGTCTCTCAAGGCGAAAGCCGTCCCTCGCTTTGTTTTACAAGGAAAATCCATCGGATTGGGTTAAGCAGCTAAAGAAATCACTCGAAAAAAACTCCGCCTGCCTTTTTAAGGCTTCGCGCGCGATGAAATTTGAAAACGTCTACGCGGAAATTTCCAAGTCTGACACCAAATAAATGCTTTATCTTCTCGCCGCGTTCAAAAAAACTTCCGGCGTTTTTAATATTTTTGAATACATCACTTTTAGAGCCGCCGGGGCCGCGGTCACGTCTTTACTTTTTTCCCTCTTGATTGGACCACGCTTTATCGAGTTTCTCCGCAAAAAAAAGATGGGGCAAATCCAAAGAAAGGACGGCCCTCAAAGCCATCTGCCCAAGCATGGAACCCCCACCATGGGGGGAGTGTTGATTTTCTTCGCCGTCTCTTTGTCCGCTGTTTTATGGATGCGCCCCGATGACCGCTTCACTCACTTAATGCTTATTGCTTCGGCTATTTTGGCCGCTCTTGGATTCTGGGATGATTATGTCAAGTTTTCAGCTAAAAACCCCTCTGGAATCAGCTCGCGCTCAAAATTTCTGATTCAATCGGCCAGCGCGCTTCTGATTGTCTTTTATCTCGCCCTTTTTCCTCCCAATCCTGAATATGCGACCATCCTAAGCGTTCCTTACGGCAAGGAAATTTTTATTAATTTCGGACGATTTTATTTCATACTGGCGACTTTAATGATTGTGGGCTCTTCCAACGCCGTTAATCTGACCGATGGGCAAGACGGCCTGGCTATTGGTTCGGTCATTCTCTTTGCCATTACCTACGGAATTCTCGCTTACGTCGCTGGAAATCTCAAATTCGCCTCCTATTTAAGAATCATCCATGTCGAGGGAGCGGGGGAAATCGCGGTTTATCTCTCGGCGGTCGTGGGAGGAAGTTTGGGGTTTCTATGGTTTAACGCCTATCCCGCCGAGGTTTTCATGGGAGATACGGGTTCTCTTTTTTTAGGCGGCATTATCGCGCTCGCGTCTCTCTGCGTCAAGCAAGAGCTTCTCTTGCCCATCGCCGGAGGAATTTTCGTAATTGAAACTATTTCAGTTATCTTGCAGATGGGCTCTTATAAATTGAGAAAAGGAAAACGAATCTTTAAGATGGCGCCTCTCCACCACCATTTCGAGCTTGAAGGAATTCCAGAGCCCAAGGTCACCGTTCGGTTTTGGATCATAGGAATTGTGCTCATGCTCATTGCGCTCTCCTCTTTAAAGATGCGCTGATCCCATGTTTCTCCCTTCAGATTTTAAAGAAAAAAAAGCCTGCGTCATCGGCTTGGGAAATTCCGGTTCTTCCGCCGCGCGGCTGCTTCAAAAACAAGGCTTTCAGCTTCTCATGAGCGACAGCCGCCCGTTCAAAGAGATTCAAGCGCTGGCCCAAGAAATTCCTCAAGGAATTCCTTGGGAAGCGGATGGCCCCAGTCCAGAAGCCCTTTCCTGCGGCTTTGCGGTCAAAAGCCCCGGGCTTGCCTGGCGCTCGCCTGTTATTCAAAAAATCAAAAATGCCGGCATCCCCATTTTTAGCGAGATGGAAGTCGCCCTTTCTTTTTCAAAAACAAAACAGATCATCGCTATCACCGGGACCAATGGAAAAACGACGACCACCGCCCTTACTGGAGAAATTTTTAGGCAGGGGCTTTCCTTTGGGCAAAACGTTTATGTCTGCGGCAATATTGGAAATCCCGTTTCCAGCTGCATTTTAGAGACAAACCCTCAAGATTATCTGGTGATTGAATCTTCAAGCTATCAATTGGAAGACAGTAATTTTTTTCACCCTCAAATTGCCGCCATTCTCAACATTCAGCCCGATCACATCGATCATCATGGGAGTTTTGAAAATTATGTTCGCGCCAAGGCCCGGATTTTCCGCGAGCAAGGCCCTTTGGATTTCTGTATTTTTAACTCATCTGATTTTGAAACCATCAAACTGGCCAGAGAATGCCCCGCCCAAAAGCTTTTCTTTGGAGGAGACCCCAAGTCAAGCCACGCTTGGACTAACGCGGATAAAATTTACGCCCGCCTTAACCTAAGAGACGATCCCGTTTCTTTTACGCCCCCGGCCCTCCCCGGCCATCACAACCAAGAAAATGCGATGGCGGCGATATTAATCGCTTTAGCTTCTAAGATTCCCGTCTCTTCTATTCAGAAGGCTCTCGCTCAATTCAAGGGAGTCGAGCATCGTTTGGAAGAGGCGGGGACTTACCGAAAAATCCGCTGCGTCAACGACTCAAAAGCGACCAATGTCGATTCAACCTTAGTGGCGCTTAAGGCTTTTTCAGAAGCCCACAAAAAAATTATTTTAATTCTCGGCGGCCTTGATAAAGGCAGTCCCTATGCTCCTCTTAAGCCTCTCATCTCCCAATTGGCCAAGGCCGTCTTGACGATAGGAACGGCAGCCGAAAAAATCGAAAGCGAATTAGACGGAGTTGCTCCTCTTTCTCATTGCGAAAACCTGGATAAGGCCGTTCAAAGAGCCTTTGAGATTGGAGAAGCGGGAGATATTTTGCTTCTGTCGCCGGCCTGCGCTTCTTTCGACCAATTTAAAAATTTTGAAGAGCGCGGAAAAAGATTTAAAAAAATTCTTGAGAACTATCAGAGCTAATGCCCGCCCAAAAAAACTCGCCGCTTGACTTCTCTCTTTTATCGCTTGTTTTGATATTGATTCTTTTCGGCCTCATCATGATCTATTCGGCCAGCGCTATTTGGGCCGAACAACATCTGGGGCAATCTTTTTATTTTTTAAAACGACAATTATTTTGGGCCGTCTTTGGCATCGGCGCCATGGGGCTTATCAGCCGGTTTAACTATAATCAATACCGCGAAAAAATCATGCCGATTTTCGCGATCACCGTTATCGGACTTTTATGGGCTCTATTGGGCCACAAAGTGGGGGGGGCTCGGCGATGGATAAAAATCGGTCCGCTGGGAATTGAGCCGTCAGAGTTCGCGAAACTCAGCTGCGTAATCATTTTGGCCTATTATCTCGATAAAAAAAGAAGTCGTCTTCGTTCTCCAGTTGCAGGGCTTTTAATTCCAGCCGTTCTTCTTTCGCCGATTATATTTCTCATCTCCAAAGAGCCTGATTTGGGAACCCCCGTTCTTATTTTTACCGTGTCTCTGGGCCTTCTCTTCACCGCCGGAGTCAAACTCCGGCATATTTTAGCGGCGCTTTCCCTGTCAATTCCAGTCATCGCTTATGAGTTGATTCGCTTCCCTTACAGAAGAGCCCGAATGCTCAATTTCCTCTCTCCTTTTCACGACGCTAAAAACACGGGCTACCAGCTGGCGCAATCTTTAATCGCGGTGGGGCGAGGCGGAATTTTTGGGCAAGGGCTTGGCGCTTCCAATATCAAGCTGATGTATCTGCCCACTCCGCACACCGATTTTATTTTCCCGGTCCTCTGCGAGGAACTGGGTCTTATCGGCGCCGCCGGCCTTATCCTTCTCTTCGTATTTTTCGCCATTAGGGGAACTCAAATCGCAAAAAATGCGCCCAATCTATTTGGCAGCCTTCTTGCCGCCGGCATTACCTGGCTGGTTTCGCTCCAAGCCTTTTTTAATATGGCCATGTCGGTTGGGCTTTTGCCCACCAAGGGAATTCCCATCCCCTTTGTCTCTTTTGGCGGCTCTTCTCTATTGGCCAGCCTTATTGAAGTCGGAATTCTCCTCAACATCTCAAGACAAAAGAAAGCCGCATGAAAAAAATACTGATCGCCGCGGGAGGGACCGGCGGGCATTTTTATCCCGGCTTTTCCCTCGCTAAAAGCCTGCGCCCAAAAGGCTGGGAAGCGCTTTTTCTTTTACGGAAAAACGACCTAGCGCGAAAATTTCTCGATGAAGAGGGATTTTCTTCCGTCGAAATTCCCCTGCGCGGAATGCCGCGAAATTTAAAAGGCTGGGGGCCTTTCGTTGTGGGCCTTTTTGAGTCTCTCAGAATATCTTGCAACATCGTTTCGGATTTTAAGCCGGATATCGTCATGGGAATGGGGGGATATCTTTCATTTCCCGCAATTTTAGCGGCGGCCCTTAAGAGAAAGCCACGGCTAGTCCATGAGTCAAATGTTTTAATCGGGCTTTCCAACCGCGCCTGCGTTATTTTAGGCGCGAAACTGTTGCGCGGCCTTCCAGGACCTGGCGGAGTTTTGGTTGGAACGCCCATCAGGCCCTCTCTCGCCAAAATCCTCGACCCTGCTCAAGCCAAGGAAGCCCTCGGCTTTGACTCAAAAATTCCGCTTATTTTGATCTTTGGAGGAAGTCAAGGCGCCCGTGGAATCAACTCCCAGGTTCCGACAGTTCTTAAAACTCTCGCATCTCAATTTCCCCGGCGTTTCCAAGTCCTTCACCTCTGCGGGAAAGAAGTTGATTCCGTCAAGGCCGCCTATCAAGGCGCCGAGATTCATGTCGAGGTCAAGGATTATTTTGAGGAAATGGACAAAGCCTACGGAGCTGCCGATCTGGTCATCTCCCGCGCCGGGGCGAGCACGATTGCGGAACTCTGCGCTCAAAAAAAGCCCGCGATTCTCATCCCCTATCCCAGCGCCGCCGCCAATCACCAACTTGAAAACGCGAAGATTTTAGAGGAAGCGCGAGCGGGAATCATTCTTCCGGAAGAGAATATTTCTTCTAAGCTCTCAAGCCTGATTCAAGACATTCTTTTTTCCCAAAGCGGAAAGCCAGGCATTATGAAGGAAGGATATAGCCGCATTCACGTCCCGACTCCCTCTCAATCGGAACAAAACCTTGTCGAAATGATTGAAAGCCTCATTTGAAACCAGGTTAAAATTACTGTGCGGCCGTCACCGAAAACGTATTACCGCAAGCGCTCGCATTGGACGCCGTTCCGGTGGGGATTCCAGCGTTGAGGCTAAGCGCAAGAGGTATAGTAACTGAGCAATTAGATTGATTAACGCCATTGCCAGTAATGGTCATACTTGAAGATGTTAAATTAATTTCGCCACTCAGGAAATCAACGCTACCCGCGCTATTGACGCAAACAGTCTCTCCTTGCGATCCAAACCCAAGGCTAAGAGTTCCATCAAAAGTATATCCTGCAGATGTGCAACTGGAAAAAGCCATCGTTTCTCCAGTTCCTGAATATCCAAAAGCGATATCTGTATTATTTGGGCAACCAGCGCTAGCGCTGGAAATTGGATTGTAATTGACATTAAAACTAATCCCCGCGCAGGTGTTAAAAGTCTTGGGCTGAAGGCGGCCGGAGGATTTCGCCTCTTCCGGAGAAACCGAAGCCGGCGTCACACCGGAATAACTTAAAGCTAAATTTGTCAAATCTCCAGCGGCGGCGGAGACGCTTCCAGATGCAGACGAACTCGAACTGTGTTTTTGACACGCCGCGAAAAAAAACGCCGCGGCAAGCGAAAGCGCTCCTAGAACCCAAATATTTTTCATTAATCCCCCGTTTGAAAACTTATACCAAATATTTTGACGTTTAAAGGCTTTAAAAAGTGTCGCGACTCATCCCAGTCGCGACAGCGCAAAAAATGTTAAAATGAGTATCGAGATCATCTATGCGCACCCATCACTGCGGGGAATTAGGGCTGTCAAAACTGGGCGAAAAAGTCTCTCTTTGCGGCTGGATTCATTCCAGGCGCGATCACGGAGGGGTTTATTTTTTCGATCTCAGAGACCGCTCGGGGCGAGTTCAGATCGTAGTCAACCCGGACAATAAGCCGGCGTTTCTTGAGGCCGAAAAACTCGGCGCGGAAGACGTCGTCCAAGTTCTAGGCCTTGTCCAAAAAAGACCGGAAGGAACTCAAAACCCGAAACTCTCCACCGGCGATATCGAGATCATTGCATCCGAAATCAATGTTTTAAATCGCTCAAAAGTTTTGCCCTTTGAAATTGATGATGAAAGCAATGTCGCCGAAGAAACCCGCCTTAAATACCGCTTCTTGGACTTAAGGCGCCCGCGAATGCTCAAGAACATGACCCTGCGCCACAAGATCGCGATCACGGTCCGAAAAGAACTCGACCGCATGGGATTTTTGGAAATTGAAACTCCCATACTCACCAAGGCGACTCCCGAGGGCGCGCGCGATTTTCTCGTTCCCTCGCGCTTAACCCCCGGCAGTTTCTACGCTCTTCCACAGTCTCCGCAAGTTTTTAAACAGGTCTTGATGGCTTCCGGCATCGAGCGATATTTCCAATTGGCGCGGGCTTTCCGAGACGAAGATTTAAGAAGCGACCGCCAGCCCGAGCACACGCAAATTGATTTAGAAATGTCTTTTGTCAAAGAGCG
>JAJZJF010000048.1 GCA_021810245.1 bacterium | reverse complement strand
GGGCGCGCACAACGAACAGGGCGAGCGGGTCGGCAAAGGCGCCGCGGGCCGAAACCTTGACGGCCGGACATGGGACGAAATGCCGCGCCTTCAAGAAGTCTAGAGGACAATTTTGAAAACACTCATGATGAATTTTCAAGGATTGCTTGGCGTTGTTATTGGGGGCGCTATCGCTTTGGCGAGCGCCTGGGTGTTGGATTGGCGGCGGCAGGCCCGCGAAGCCCGCAATTTGGCTATGGCGTTCCGTGGGGAAATCGTAGCGTTAAGGGAGATTGTAAAGCGTCGCGGCTATCTAAAGAGCCTTGCGGACGCGATTGAAGAGATCAAGCGGACGAGTCAGCCGCTAATCCTTCATATTCCAGTTCGCCGCCAATACTTCAACGTTTTTGATAGGAATGTCGACAAGATTGGGATGTTAAATGCCCCGCTCCCGGAGCTTTTGGCGACATTTTATATTCAGGCGAATGCGGCTCTGGAAGATATGGAGAGTATCCGCGAAGGATTTTTCTCGGGGGATTTAGAGCCCCTGGCCGGCGTTTATGAAAGTTTGCACGCTCTTCTTGAGGATACGCTCAGTCTTGGCGAAAAAATTATCTCTGAGATTTCGAGACAGTATTCGTAACCCCAGACTTTTTTAACTTGCGCCGGAGCTTGCGCAATTGGGGCTGATTTACTGTGACAAGCTCGGACAATAGTCGCGCCAGCCTGGCCAACCGGCGTTTAGCCCAAAAAACCATGAATCTCTCAGAGCCCGTTTCCGGTTCATCCGACGACAAGCCGTAAATTTCCATTTCTACCGACGAGAAACAGCCATTATTTTTTAGTGCGCCGCGTACCGCCGCTTAGCGCCGTTTTACATACGGTTTGGACACCCAGGTGGACACCTGCGCGTCAACTCATTTGAAAATGTTACCGAAAAGGTCATAGGCCGTTTTATCGTTTTGTTGTCCAACGCGCTCCCCGCGGGCGTGGAGGAGGCAGCGGCTCAACAGGCGTCTTAGACGCCAACGCGTAAATCCGCGTCAACTTAATATCAATGGTAGAGGAGCTGATATGCTCCAGAAGCGCCAATGACTCTCTCCAAAGGGGAATAGCGGCCTTGAGATTGCGCGACCATAAACTCCCCCAATATTTCACCCTTCGATTCCTTGTCCACCGCTTTGTGATACCGAACATGCATCGCTTTCATGTATTCCCACCTCGCATTGGGACTAATCCTTTTGCCCTCCCGATCCCCAGCGGGGACCTTCAGGGATTATTTCTTCCCTTTTTTCGGTAACATTTAGCATGATTTGATGCGATCCCCTTGAAATCAACTCAATTTCCGCTATAATTAGAAGGGTAGGGGAATAAATGATTTCAGAAACCGTTGGCAAAGAGCCTAATGCCGTTGAAGATGGACCAGGGCCGGATGTGCCTATGACTCGGTCCGCGTTTCTTTTTCCGACTGCGTCAGCTTGGATTGGGGCGGCGCGGCTTCTTGATTTTGGTCAAAGCTTAAATCGCTTTAATTATAGTCTCTCGCCTGGTGAAGCCGATTCCCAGGCCCTTCTCTCCGACTGGTTGGCCGTGGGGGATGATATTAATTGGGCTGCTAAAGAATATAAGTTGCAAATCCAGAAAGACTCTGTTTAATGGAGCCGCTTAAGCGCCGCAGCATTGACAATCCGTCCGCGCCGATTGTCCAAGTTGCGTCTTCTTTCTCCGGTCCGATACCGCCGCCGAACGTTCTGAAGCAATATGACGAAGTCGTTCCAGGAGCGGCTGACCGTATTTTGAGGATGGCCGAACAACAATCTGCTCATCGACAACGCCTTGAGGAGCAAGCGATCGCGAACATGGATAGAAATGCCCGATGGGGTATGGCTTTCGGGTTTATTGTTATTCTGTCTTGTATCGCTGTCGCGGCTTATTGTATTTATAAGGGGGAAAATCTTACGGGCTTTGCCATGGTGATTGGATCTATTGCCGGATTGTCTGGAACCTATATTTATGGCAAGAAAAAGACGGATCAGGATCTCTCCGCGAAACGGGCTGCCAATCGAATCGGTCAGGCCTAACACGAATTATCAGTCAAGAATTTCTGTGGGGAACAAGAAAAGCCTCTGCATGTTTTCTATCAGAAAAAATGCCTAAGCCTTGGGCGCATAAAGATCTTCTCGGCCTTGAGAATTTAAGCGTTTCCGAAATCGATTCAGTTTTAGAGCGTGCTTCCTTTTGTAAGCGCACCGCCAATCCCCGCGATCTGATTCAGGCGCTCAAGAGCTCTTTTGCCGCGCTTTTATTTCTTGAGCCTTCGATAAGGACCCGAATGTCTTTTGATATCGCGCTGAAGCGCTTCTTTTCTCGGCTGCGGCTTCCAGCCTTGAAAAAGACGAGACGCTTTTAGATACGGTCAAAAATCTCGAAGCGATGGGCGTCGATTTATTTATCATCCGACCCAGGCCCTCTTGGACCTATTCACGCTCAAAGAAAAAAAGGGAAAAATTGAAGGCTTCAAAATCGCCATTGTCGGAGATATTTTGCATAGCCGCGTCGCCCGCTCATCTTAGGCGCTCAATCACTTATGACAATGGGCTGGAAAATGTCGAGCATAACCTGCTTAATAAAGACCTTGGCATGCGCTCTTGGTTTTGCGAGCCTTATCATAGCTGGGAGAAGGGTCAGGTTGAGAATACCAATGAGTTGATTCGGCGTTTCATCCCTAAACGCTCCAGGCTTGAGGATTTATCTGATGATAAAATTATTGAGGTCGAAAACTGGATTAATGATCGCCCCAAAAAAGTCCTTGCGTTTAGGACGCCAAACGAGGCCTTCGCTTCTTCCGTTGCATTAGCTCCTTGAATTCACCCCTCGCATTGGGACTCATCTTGTTGACCTCCCGATCCCCAGGGGGGACCTTCAGGGATTACTATACACTCCCCTTTTTTCGGTAACATTTTGGATGAGTTGACCCACACACCTTCGGTAACATTTAGCATGATTTGATGCGATTTGCCTGGCTGAATTGCATTATAAAGTTTAGGGCAGTTGGGAATGAGGCGCTCCGAAAATGTGCGGAAATGAGCGGCTCAAACGATAAGTAATTGGGGGGGTATCGAACGGCTAGACTGGGATTTTTTCGGCAGAAACCAGAATAGCAAGCGCAAGATAAAGGGGGAAATTTGAGATAGGGGGGCGGCCAACCCCAACGTCTGTCGCTACGTCTGTTTTTACGGACGTAGCGGGAAAAGGGCCAAATCATGAAAAGCGCTTATATCTGCCGCCCATTTCAAGCCGCCTCTTTGTCCCCTGCGGGAGACAAAGCCTCCTGACCACACCCCCACAACCACATTAAAAATTGTGGTTAAGCGTGGTGGTGTGGTCAGGAGGTCGGCGGAGGCGGGGCGGCAAGAAGAGCGAAGGAGAGGGAAAGAAAATGATTAAGGTCAAGATTAGAAGTGGCGGAAATGAGGTTGATATTGAGATTAGAAGAGCGGGGTTGAGCGTAATGAGAGAGCTGGAAAGATGGGGAATTCTGGGTTTGTCTCAGTTGGACGGATTGATTTTTCATAAGGGACTTGAGGCAAGAAGAAGGCTGGATTTGTTTTTTGGCTGCAAGTTTGAGGGCGAGTATCGCGGGGCGGGCTATAAAGTTTTGGGAAGGCTGGAAAAGCGTGGTCTTGCGGCGGTTCATCGCTTTGCCAATGTGCCGAGAGTCTACACGTTGACGCGGAAAGGCCATGATGTGTTGCTGAAGGCCGGGCTGGCGAAGCTTGAAGATTACAGAGATTCCGTGGCGGACTCTTTGGTCAAACATGAGCTCTTGGTCAATGGGATTGGCCTAACGATCAGCGAGCTTCTGGGGCTGCGCGTTTCAACGGAGTTCGAGCGGCAGGTCTTGAGCCGGGGCGCGAAGAAAAAATATGAACGCGGATCGTTTCCGCTTCCTGATTTATGGGTGAGCGGCGATGATCAGCCGAAGGCGATAGAAGTTGAGCGGACGCAGAAATCGGCGATGCGTTACCGCAAGCTCTGGAGTTTTTACCGGGGATGTCTCCCCAAATGCGCGGTGGTCCTCTACGTCACGTCGTTTCCCAATGGGCCGAGGCTGCTCCTTTTTCAGGCGCGAAAAGTGTCAGCGGACTTCATCTATGTCTGTAGTTTAGAGGACTTCCAGGCGAGCCTCGGCGGGTGTCCGTTCATCGGCTATCGCGGCGGGGAGATTTGTTTGAAGAGGCGGCCAGAGCCGATCGGCATTAACTTCGCGGCGGAATCGCGGGAAGGGTATGCGCATGCGCTTTGAGGGTATTGAGAAAACAGTCGAGGGATCCAGCTTCATAACGGTGGACATCGTGGCGCGCCGCCTGCATGTTTCCAGGCGGACTATCTATGAATGGGTTAGCCAGCGGAGAATTCCATTTTACAAGCTTGGAGGGACGCTGGTCCGATTCCGGCCCGAGGAGATTGAGATTTGGACCAAGGAAAAATATCGCCCCATCAAAGAATTTGGAGCTAAAAAATTGCTAGAATCGGAGGTCATATGAGCGTGTATCGGAAACAGAAATCGGACGGCAGTTGGGATTGGTATATTGATTACCGTTTCCAGGGCCGGAGGCTTCGCGAGCGGATTGGGCCGAACAGAGCCCAGGCCGGACTGGTTTTGCAAAAGCGCCGCGTTGAAATCGCCGAGGGCAGATTTTTAGAAAAGCGCCAGGAGCTGAATACAACTCTTGGCGAAATGGCCGCGCTTTACGTTGAGAACTATGCTCGACCGTCCAAAAAAACATGGAGAGATGACAAGCGGATTCTCGGAGGCTTCGTCAAATACTTTGGAAACGTCCGCCTCTCGGAGATTACGCCTCTCAAACTCGAAGCCTACCGCGCCGATCATCGTTCGAAACTCAAGCCCGCGACTTTAAACCGGCATATCGCCGCAATCAAAACCATGTTTTCCAAAGCCATAGAATGGGGGAAGGCGACTGGAAACCCAGCCCTCAAGGTCAAATTATACTCCGAAAATAACGCTCGCGCTCGCTTCCTTGAAAAGGGCGAGATAGCCGCTTTGCTTGCGGCCAGTCCGGAGTGGCTTCGCCCCATAATCACCGTGGCCATATGCTCGGGAATGCGAAAGGCCGAGATTTTGGGTTTGACCTGGGATGATGTGGATCTCCAAAACATGGTTCTCCGAATTCGCGATTCCAAGAATGGAAGCGCCCGTTTTGTGCCGATGAGCTTGCCGGTTTTGCAAACTCTTCGCTCCATTCAGAAAGTCGCGGGTTCGCCCTACGTGTTTGCGAGTCCCGGAAGTCGGACTCTCTTGTATGGGCGGGTCAGGTATGCTTTTGATCGGGCGGTTAAAGAGGTGGGGCTTTCGGATGTCGTGTTTCATACCCTTCGACATTCGGCGGCGAGCCATTTAGTCATGGGGGGCGTGGATATTTCGACCGTTGGCGCCATCCTTGGACATAAATGCTCGCGTATGACTGAACGCTATTCCCATCTCGCTCCCGCGCACAAGTCGCGGGCCATCAAGGCGTTGGACTCCATCGTTCCCGCTTTTCAAATGGACACCCAGGTGGACAAAACCGCTGGGCGGGGGAGCGCTTCCGAAGCCGATGCGTTTGCTAAAATAGCTGAAAATACCTATGAAAATTCCAATTTATTCCCAGGTGGTGAAATGGTATCACAGCGGACTTTGAATCCGTTATTCCTGGTTCGAGTCCAGGCCTGGGAGAGCGTTTTTTGGGGAGGATCCTAATGGCTTTTATCTATGGCCGCAACGATATTCCCGTCAAACCCGTTAAAAATTCCCAGATCGCGGTATTGATTTTAGCCGCGGGAAGCGGAACCAGAATGGAGTCTGAACTGCCCAAGGTTCTCCATCCCATTTGCGGGCGGCCCATGCTCTTTCACTCTTTGCGCGCCGCTTCGGCCTTAAAACCAGCCGCGATTGGAATTGTCATCGGGCACCAAGCCGATCTCGTCAAAAAAGCGGCGGGGGCGATGTTTAAAGATTGCGCGATTTCAAAGCCGCCGCAATTTATTCTCCAGAAAAAACTTCTGGGAAGCGGGAATGCGGTCCTAGAATCCTTGCCGTTTCTCAAAAAGTTTAAATCGGTCGTCGTTCTTTGCGCGGATACTCCGCTGGTGACCTACGAGAGTCTCTATTCTCTCATCCAAAATCATCAGGCGCATAACAATTTAGCGACTCTCTTAAGCGCGAAACTTTCAAACCCAAAAGGTTATGGTCGCGTGATTAGGAGTCCCTTGGGAGAAGTTCTTAAAATCGTTGAAGAAACGGTGGCCACTCCAAAAGAGGCCGCGGTCGGTGAAATTAATTCCGGGTCCTACATTTTTGAAGTCAGCGCCTTGCTTGAAGGCCTTAAAGAAATCGGGGCTAAGGGCGAGAAAAAAGAACATTTTCTGACTGACATCCTTGAAATTCTGCGTTCCAAGGGTGGACGGGTTTCTGCCCATTTAACTCCGAACTCCGAAGAAGCCCTTGGCGTCAACACCCGTGTTCAGCTGGCGGCGGCCGAGCGCATCATGAACCGCCGGATTTTAGAGCGCTTGATGTTGTCCGGAGTTACGATCAAAGATCCCGGGTCTGTCCATATTGATTGCGATGTCGATGTCGCTCGCGATGTCGTCATTGAGCCGTTCGTGATGATATCCGGGAAAAGCAAAATCGGAAAAAAGACTCGAATTGGCGCGTTCTCAAGGCTTTCCAATGTGGAGATTGGACCTGAATGCGAGATCGAAATGTCCCGTCTCGATTCTTGCCGAATTTTGGAAAAAAGCGAGATCGGGCCCTTTTCCCATATTCGGCCCGATTCCGTCGTCGGCCCCAAAGCGCGCGTCGGCAATTTTAGCGAGGTCAAGGCTTCCCGGATTGGAATGGGTTCCAAGGTCAGTCACCTCAGCTATATTGGAGATGCGGAAATTGGCGAAGATGTCAATGTCGGAGCCGGAACCATTACCTGTAATTTTGACGGAAAGAAGAAAAATCAGACGGTCATCGAGGCCGGCGCGTTTGTCGGTTCCAATGTCAACTTGGTCGCTCCGGTTAAGGTCGGGCGTTATGCCCGAATTGCCGCGGGCTCAACCATTACCGAAAACGTTCCCGCCAAGGCCTTGGCTATCGCGCGAGAGCGGCAAATTAATAAGGTATAGAACAGATGTCTAAACTAACAGTAGATGTTCCGCTCGACAAAAAGCAATACCACAATCATCGTCTAGGGCCGTCTAAGACCTTCGTGGGGCTCAAGGTTTTTTCCGGGAACTCCAACCGCCCGTTGGCCGAGGCCATCTGCCGTTATTTGGGCATTTCCTGTGGAAACGCTTCGGTGACGCGCTTTGCCGATGGGGAAATCAACGTTCAAATCAACGAAAATGTCCGCGGAGTGGACTGCTATCTCATCCAGCCGACCTGCCGTCCGGTCAACGAGAATTTGCTCGAGCTGTTGATTATGATCGACGCTTTAAGACGCGCTTCCGCCGGCAGGATCACCGCGGTCGTTCCTTATTTTGGATACGCTCGCGCCGATAGAAAAACCTCGCCCCGGGTTCCTATTTCCTCGAAATTAGTGGCCAATTTGATTACGACCGCCGGCGCCAACCGCGTCATTACCATGGATCTCCACGCGGCCCAAATCCAGGGTTTTTTCGACATTCCGGTCGATCATCTTTTCGCCGCGCCCATCATCCTTAATTATATTGCCAAGAAGAATCTAAAAAATTTAGTCGTCGTCAGTCCCGATGTGGGAGGCGTTGAACGGGCCCGAGCCTTTGCTAAAAGGCTCCCAGCTCAGCTGGTGATTGTCGACAAAAGGCGCCCGCGCCCCAACGAAGCCTCGGTCTATAATATTATTGGCGACATCAAAAACAAGAACGCGATTATTTTAGATGATATGATTGATACCGGCGGCACCCTGGTGAAGGTGGCCGAAAGGCTCAAATCTGAGGGGGCTCTCAAAGTCTATGCCGCCTGCATTCATGGGGTTTTGTCCGGCCAGGCTTCCGAACTAATCAAACAATCAATGCTTGAAGAATTGATTCTCACCGATTCGATCCCTTTTCAGGGCGAGGCGACGGATAAAATCAAGATTTTATCGATTGCCCCTCTGATGGGAGAAGCGATCGCGAGAAATTATAAAGGGGAATCTATCAGCGCTCTTTTTATATAATATAAGGACAGAGGGGAAAAAAATGGAAGAATTGGAATTAGCCGCGATTAAACGGGACGGGAAATCATCGAAAAAACAGCTTTCGGGTTTGCGCGGGAGTTTTCATATTCCTGCGGTTATTTATGGCGAGGGAAAACCTCCCTTTTCAGTTTCGCTTGATGAGCGAAATTTGTTGGCGATGCGCAAAAAAGGCGGTTTAAACGCCGTCATCCATTTGAAAATCGAGGGCAATGGAACCGAGACCGTGATCTTAAAAGACTTGCAGCGCCATCCGGTGAGCGAACGCCCCATCCACGCGGATTTTCAGAGAATTTCTCTGACCAGAAAAATTGAGGCCAAGGTGCCTCTTCATATCATTGGGGAGGCTTCCGGAGTTAAAAATTCCGGCGGAATTCTTCAGCATGAGCTTCGCTTCTTGTCCATTCGGGCTCTTCCGACCCATATCCCTTCCGCTATCGAGGTGGACGTTTCTTCCTTGGAAATCAACCAGCATTTATCGGTAAAGGATTTGAAAGTTCCCTCCGATGTTGAGGTGCTCGATTCTCCCGAACATCGCGTCGTTCACGTCTCGACCTTCAAAGAAGAAGTGGCGGCGGCTCCTGTCGCGGCTGAGGTTGCGGCTGCCGGCGCCGCTGTTGCCGAGCCTGAAAGCAGCTCGACGAAGGGCAAGAAAGACGAAGAAGGCAAGTTGGCTAAAGAGACCAAGGCGCCTGCCGCTGGCGGCGATGCCAAGGCGGCGGCTAAGGGACCTGAAAAGGGGAAAGAAGCCCCCAAGAAGTAGAGAAAAGATTTGCCTGGCGTGCGCGTCATCGTCGGCCTTGGAAATCCGGGGGCGCGCTATGCGTGGACTCGTCACAATGCTGGCTTTATGCTGGTCGACGCTTTGTCTGAAGGCGCTTCTTGGAAATCATGGCCCGGCGAGCTTGGCGACTATTTAGTGATGCCAGACTTTATTTTAGCCAAGCCTCTAACCTATATGAATGAGTCCGGGCGTTTTGCCGCGGCTCTTTCGCGCTTTTACAAAGTCCCGCCTTCCGAAATCTTGGTTTGTTTTGACGACATGTCCATTCCCTTGGGGCAAATTCGGATTCGGGAAGGAGGCTCTTCAGGAGGGCATAATGGAATGCGCTCGATTGCCGAAGAACTCAAGACCGATAAAATTCCGAGGCTGAGGCTTGGAATTGGCCCGCGTCCTCAGATGATGGACGGGGCTTCCTTCGTCTTGGGAACTTTTACGAAAGAAGAACGCCCTCTACTGAAACGAATGATTTCCGCGGCGAAAGAAGCCGTTCTTTTGGCGGTTCAAGAAAGGGATATTTCACGGGCGATGTCCCGTTATAACGCGCGAAGTGACTAAATGAAATCCTTGCCTGATTTCGTTCTTGGCTTAATTTTCTTGAGCTTGGGCTTGGGCTATCTTTACCGTCCGGATATCATTAGCCGGCTCAATTCTTTTCTGCGCAAGACCCTCTTTAACGACGCCTATCTCAATCTTGAACGCAAAAAATGGGGCGTTTTCTTTCTGCTCCTTTCTCTGTTTTTTCTCTATGTCAGTTTGGGAGGCTAATATGGAACTCAATGAATCTTTAAAGAATATCGCGCGTGAAGGCCTTGATTGGATTCAAAAAAATCGTCCCAAAGGGGCTGAGGTTGAAATTTATCTTTCCCGCTCCAAAGAAAGAGGAGCCGAGTTTAGAGAGGGCAAGCTCAACGGAATCCAATACGATTCTTCGGAAGGAGTCGGGCTCAGGGTTTTTAAGGATGGGAGAATCGGGTTTGCCTCGGCTTCTAATATCTCAATTGACAGAATTAAAGAGTTGTATGCCTTGGCCTTGGCGCATACCCCCTATTTGGAACAGGACGCTCATAAGGGGTTTCCCAAGCCCATCATTTCCAAGGAAAATGGGGCGTGGATTAAGAGCCTTAATGACCGTTCTCTTTTTGGGGAAGATTTGGAGGTTTTATTTCCGCGTCTTGAGATCATGCAACAGACGGCGCTTAAGGTTCCGCATGTCGTTTCCGCTTTGCGCGCGGGATACGGAGAGATGGAGTCCGAAGTGGCGATTGAAAACACGTTGGGAGTTTCGGTCTATGAGGCGGGAACCTCTGCCAGCGCGGGGATTTCTGTCATGGCCAAGGATTCTTCTGAAGTCCAGGTAGGCTCCGCTTTTCAGTCCTCGCGCCGCAAAGAGGCTTTGGATTTTCAAAAAATTGGGCAAGAAGCGGCCGAGAGAGGGACGTGTCTTCTGGGATCAAAAAAACTATCCTCGGGCCATCGTTCGGTTATTTTCCCGCCCATGGTCGCAGTTGAGTTTCTTGAAATCATTTCCGATCTTCTGTGCGCGGATCAAATTCAGCGAGGGAAATCGCTTTTAGCCGGGAAATTGGGGCAAAAGGTGGCCGCGCCGTTGGTGTCGTTGATGGATGATCCCTGGATGGAGGCCGGGCTTGGAAGTTCCCTTTATGATGACGAAGGTCTTCCGACCGCTCCTAAAACGATGATTGACGGCGGAGTCTTAAAAGAATACTTTTATGATTTTTATACCGCCCAAAAAGAAGGGCGTTCTTCCAATGGCTGCGCTTCTCGCGGGTCTTTTAAGGGCCTTCCCAGTCCCTCTTCTTCGAATTTCTATTTAAAGCCGGGGAGCCTTTCCTACAATGAAATAATCTCTCAAAGCTCTCGCGGGATCGTTTTAATGGAAGTCATGGGAATGCATATGGCGGACCCTATCTCTGGAGAGTTTTCGGTGGGGGCCTCGGGCTTGGCCGTTGAGCGCGGGCGCGTGACCCATCCCGTCAAGAATGCGATGATCTCCGGCAACATTCTTGATATCCTTAAGGGAATTGATGGCATCGGATCGGATTTAACTTTCTTTGGAAGCGTGGGATCCCCGACTTTTCGAGTTCAGTCCTTGATGGTCGCCTAGCAAAACTTTACTGCAAAATAAAAGGCGCGGAATTATCGTCGTTTTGGTTTTCTAAATCCGAATTTGGGTTTTGATTGTTCGTTGGTGATGAAATAGCGGGAGTCGCAGAAGGTAAGGACGGGAGCAAACTCCCTTTGGAAGCGGCGGTTGAAGAACTAATGATGTTTGTCCCGGCGCTTTGCGCTTCGGCTTTTTTCTGGTTTTCCAAGAGCGCTTTAAGCTGGGGATCCAAGGGCTGCGAGTGATCGAGCGGACAATAGGTTTGGGGTTCCGTGTTGTGGAAATAGGCTTCTAAAAAAACGTTTCCCCGTGGGCAGCTGGGCAGGGCCAAAAACCCGCTGACCTTATCAATGGGGCGAAAGACGATTTTATCTGGAGGAGTAAAATCCTCTTTGGGCGTTCCTTTTAGAATTTGAGACATGATTTCCGTCCACCAGGGAACGACCGTCGAGCCTCCGGTGATATCGGAGGGCCGCCCGAGAGAGGTGAAATCGTCATATCCCATCCATGCCGCCGCGACGAGGTTAGGGGTAAAGCCGACAAACCATAAATCTTTATTGTCGTTGGTCGTTCCCGTTTTTCCCGCCACCGGTCGCCCAATTCTACGGGCGTATCTTCCGGTTCCGTGTTGAACAACTCCTTCAAGCAGATAGGTGATGAGATAGGCCAATTGCGGAGACATGGCGGCTTTTTCGATAGGGACATGCTCTTCAAGAACTCGCCCGTTTCTGTCTTCGACTTTTTCGATGGTGTAGGGAACGACGTGAATGCCGCCATTGGCGAAGGTTCCAAAGGCGTTAGCCATTTCCAAGGGACTGACGACCGAAGATCCCAGTCCCAGGGATGGGACAGAATCCAGATGCGAATAAATTCCCGCGCGGTGGGCCAAACTGACGACCAAGGGGGCGCCGATTTGCATGATGAGCTTAATTGAAACGACGTTTCGAGATTCCTCCAGCGCGCGTCTTAAGGTAATGATGCCGAAAAACTTACTGTCGAAATCGTTTGGAACCCAGATTTTAAAATCAGGTGAGCTCGCGAAAGGCTGGGTGGCCAGGTTAATTGAGTATTGATCGGTGGCCCCTTCAAGTAGTCTCCAATCCCGACCGTCGTAATAGTAGGCCACGGGGCTGTCGTTGATAAGAGTGCTGGCGGTCATTCCCGAATTGAGGGCAGCAGCCCAGACAAAGGGCTTAAAAGTCGAGCCCGGCTGCCTGCGGGCTTGAGTGGCGCGGTTAAAGACCGAATTTCCGCGCCCGCCGATCATCGCCCTGACGGCACCGGTTTTAACGTCGAGCAAAATATAAGCGCCTTGGATGGGCCCTAAGGTCGCGGTAGAAGCGGCGATTCCCTGTTTGGCCAATTCCGCGTCTTTTTGCTCGCGCCTTTTTGCGGCGGCTTCGTCAAAGGCGGCGAGATGTTTTTCCATCGCTTGCTCGGCGATTTGCTGCATGTCTAAATTTAAAGTCGTATAAACTTTAAGTCCGCCTCTCCAGACGGCGTTGGTGCCGTATTCCTGCTCCAAACGCTGCCGGATATGTTCGACAAAAAAAGGAGCCATGGTTCCCGGTCCGACGGGGCGGCTAGTGGGGATGGGGGCGTTATTGGCGTCTTCTTTTTCTTTTTCCGTGATCATCCCCTGTTCGAACATTCTCTGCAAAACGACTGCGCGCCGCTTCCGGGCGTGATTGGGATGACGGAAGGGGGAATTCCATCGCGGCGACCGGACCAGACCCGCTAAAAGGGCGCAATCAGGGAGGGTTAGTTGGGAAACATCTTTTCCAAAATAAATTTTGGCTGCCGATTGAACTCCGTAGGCGCCTTCCCCAAAATAAACTTGATTTAAATAAAGTTGGAGTATCTCTTCTTTTGAGAAATTGCGCTCGATTTGAATCGCCAGGAGAACTTCCCGTATTTTGCGGGCAATTGTTCTTTGGGGAGTCAAAAAGACTTGCTTGGCCAATTGTTGGGTGATGGTCGAGGCCCCTTGAACGATTCTTGCGTGTAAAAGATCAATGAGGG
>JAJZJF010000047.1 GCA_021810245.1 bacterium | reverse complement strand
GCCCGACGAATTTCGGCGAAAAAGCCGACCATTCGGCTTAGTTCCTCTTCAGAAACGCTGCGGCTCATATGATAAATGCACCAGGCAACGTTTCCAATCTGCGCCGCCATTTCAATGAGCTTGGCTGGCGGAATCAGAGGCCGTCCTAAATATTCGACGGCATCTTCTGGTTTCCAGGTATAGACGCCCAAGATATGCTCTTCATCCAGTTCCAATATTTCGTCAACAAAGCGCATGGGGCGCTGTTGAGGGATTAAAGACAAAATTTTTTCTTTACTCCAGCCGCTCACCTATCTTTCCTTTTTAGATTGCCTCCAAACGACATTGGAGTTTTCAACGGATAATCCGCATAGCGAATGCGCAAATGACATCCCACCTGGGCATTGATGCAGCTTAAAATTAAACGACCGTCCGCAAAAACGCGCGCGTCTCCCTGGATAAACACGTCTGTCGTTCCCGCGGGGCGAATCAGTTTGTTAATTTTTACATCATAGATTATTTGACGGTCTTTGGGGAGGACTTGATCGAATATCTCAACTTTCTCAAGCCCCAGGGCTCGCCCAACGCCGGCGGCTCCGCTCCAGGTCAGAAAAAGGCCAAAGATCTGCCACACCGAGTCAATCAACAAAGCCGTCGGCTTAACGCCGCCGTTCATCGAGTAAAACCATTCCAAATCGCTGTTGTTTCTAAAAGCCAAAACCTCTCCCGCCCCGGTAAACCGGTCTAAAGACAAACGCGATACCGCGTCGATTCCCAGCATTAGAGAAGAAGGAAGAAGCCCCATCTCCACCGGCGGATTTTCCACCAGCCCCCCTTGGGACAAGGCGATAATTTCCTCGCGGGATAAATGATCCTTGGACAAAAATTCCTGATAACTCAGCCGCTTTTCAAACGGGGCGTAAGACCTCTTGGGAACGACCGGGGATAGGTCTTCCGCGCTTTTCTCCCAGAAAGCGGAACCAATCTGCGCCGATCCGATGGAATAAATGAGGGCGTCTCCAAGAAAAACGGAAGCGGAAGCGCTCATCAAAAAATCGCTTCCCTCTTTTTCGATTGATTGAATATCCACCACATAGACGATTTTGGGGTCATAGGGCCGTATCTGCCCGGAAAAGACAACTTCGGAAAATTCCAAGTCCTTATCGCAGCCGGAAAGCCCGCGCCAGGCGGCGAAAAATTTCATCGCCTGCCAAACCGCGTCTAAACCCCAACAGCCCGGCATCACCGGGTCGCCGACAAAATGGCAGGAATAAAACCAGTCGTCTATCTGGTTGCGCCGAACGCAAACAATTCGTCCGGTTTGGGAAGACTCATCCCAGGAAATGGACTCAATCTCGTGAAAAGGCAAAAGAAGAAAGTCCGATATTTTAGGAAGGCCCTCGGGAATGTCTTCCAACAATTCCCCGCGAGCGTAGGATTTAATTTCAGCAAAGCTAAAGCTTGAGCGAGACTGAAAATCATTAAATTTCATCACAAGCTACTGCGAGCTGTCGCCGGGAAGAAGGCGCTGGGGAACGTCTTTAAATGAAACCGGTTTTCCATTCTCGAAGTTAAGAATCCACGCGCGGTCAAAAACGTCTCCTTTCCAGGAATCAGGCCCCGAGTCCCAGCCCAAATCATGGACTAAATTAACGATATCATGATGTTCCCAACAAATCAAGACCATTTTGCCGACATAGCTGGCGTTGGACATAATCGCTTGAACCATGGCTTGTCCGTCTTTTTTCGCGTAATCTTCGATAATTGAAAGCCCCAAACTTTGAGCCAAAGGGGTGACCGTCTCTATCGGGCGAAAACTGCCGTCATCAGAACTGGGCTTCATGGCATAAATCGCGGCAGGCGGCCCATCTTGGGTGACTTCTGGATTGTTTTTGAAAAATCCCACCAAGGCTTGGGCGCGGGCGCGGCCGCGATCGTTTAAATGATTTCCCACCGGCGGCTTTTCCGCATGGCGAATGATAATGACCTGGGCCGGCCCGGAATCAGCATTGGCGGCGAGCAAAAAAGGAGAGGACAAGGCCGCCGCAGCCGCGGAAGCTTTTTTGAGGACCGTTCGAGCAGATGAGGCCAAGGTCTCGGGTGCGGAAATATTTTGGAAATGAGAACTCTCTGGTCCAGAAATAGCTAAAGCCTTAGGCGCAAGATTTGAAGTCTTGGTCTCTAAATGAGCGCTAGCCGCCGCCTGGGGCTTGAGTTTTAAAGCGCTTTTGTCGGCGGATAAGCCCAGCGACTCTTGCGAAAGAGAATTCCAATTGACTGAAGTTGATTCGTCCAAGGGCGCCGCATCAAGCCCCACCGCCATTTCCGGCGCGTTAAAGGCAGGCGCGGAAGCTTCCGGGCCTTTGTATTCGGAATAGGGGGCAGAGTAAAGGCGCGGAATTATCCCGCCCAAAAGCGCCAGCGCCAAGAGATTTCTTTTCATTTTAGATTTCACCTAAACCAGCGCCCTTTTTTGGCTTTGAGCGCATCGAGATCTTCTTGAATCCGCGAATTGTCCTTGGCTAATTTTTTGAGCGCGTGGTAGTTTAAAATCCAAAATGGAAGGGCTAATCCCCACAAAAGTAGCGTCACTACTGGAATCCCATGGGTGTAGCGCAACAAGAAAGGATCCAGGAAAAGACCGGGGAATTTGACGATAAAGCGCGCGATGGCCAAGGTTTCCCGGGTCATCGTCACTCCCTTGACTGTAGAAGACGCAATCGCGGATGAATGAAAAATTTTTCCAATCAATCCACGCAAGGGAACTTTCATTCTGACCGGAAAAAACCACGGCTTCATGAAATACTTTTGATGAATTTTGGGAACCACATTC
Source organism: bacterium (assembly GCA_021810245.1). Taxonomy (GTDB): domain Bacteria; phylum Elusimicrobiota; class Elusimicrobia; order UBA1565; family UBA9628; genus JAKAQV01. The sequence continues at coordinate 10,607 of JAJZJF010000047.1, read as the reverse complement.
ATCACCGTAGACAGATAGCGATCTCCAAAGCCAACCAGCCAGACCATGACATTGGTCTGCCAGGTGAAAATGACGTGCCAATTGCCATGCGCCTGCATGACGGCCAAGGGATAAAACAAAAGAGCGCTCACCATCATGCGCTTGGTCGATTCCCAACTGCGATTGTCTCCTCTTTGAACAAAAGCGGCATAACTATCGCTAAAAACCGCCAGCATCAAGGCAAACAACCCGGAGGCGATGGCCGGCCCCCAGGTAAAAGCGTTGACGCTTGGGTTAAAGTGGGCGGCCAAGGCCGCCATGCCGTAGGCTAGGCCAAACTGAATCGAGGCCGAAAGCGCCCCGCGAAAAACGTCGCCGTAGTGAACCGGCTCCAGAGTTCCTTTAATCCAATGCTTCCACCAGCGCAAACTGCGGCGCACAAAAGACGGGTTTGTTTTTTTGTCCCCCAGCGCCGGAGAAAACAAAGCCTTTGAAGAGGCGGCGTCAATCATCAACACCGCGCGGTAAGGCTCGCCAAAAGAGCCTTTCAAAAGTCCCAAGGGATGGACCTTGCGGTTGATCAAAAGCCGGGAGCGGTAGGTGTTCAAGCGCTTTGAAGCGAGAGGCTGATCCAGAAAATTTCCGGTTTTTTTGCGCGAGTCCTCAACTTGAATGGGAGGCAGACCCGCATTGGCCGATAAATCGGGATTGGCAATGACGGCAATCAAGGGATGCCGTCCCTTCACCGCAAAGCGAAGCGCCACCTGGCCTTCAATTAATTTGGCCTCGATTTCCCCAACTCCCGGCTTTGATGCGTGAAAGCGGCTCTGCTCCACGTCGCGAATAAACAAAGCCCGGTCGGATTGGTATTCCGGAGAGTGAAATTTTGAGTCGAGTTCCTGAACAAATTGAGAGTAGAAATCGAAAAAATCGGATTCCCGCAAAAGGGTTTCTGGAGAATGGTCTTTAAGAGCGCTGGAGATTGAGGAATAAATTGGGCCTATCGAGCGAAGTTTTGACGCCTCCGGAGCCAAGGCGGCAATCGATTGATGCGAAGTTCCTTCTTGATTAGAAACGGCTTGATTGGGAGCGGCAATGGCGGAATCAAGATTTAATTTTTTTTGTGCTGGAGCTGAGAGCGCCTCAATCGGCGCCAAATTTGAAATGGACGGGGAAATTGCGGAGGGCCAATCGCCCGGATTGGGCAAAGAGTCGGCGACGGGGACATCGCTAGGAAGAGCGGCAGCGATATTTAAATGAGGAAGGCTTCCGGGAATTTCTTCCCGAAAGCCTTGCGCGCAAAGAGGAGCTGTGACGACAGATAATGCCTGGGCCAGGCCCAAGAAAACCGCTAGGACCTTTAGGGTTTGCGGCCGAGACTGTCTATAAGGTTTCAAATCCCAGGCCCTCTCCATTCGAACTCACGACAACGCGCAAATGTTGGGGAGCATCCGATTTAAGCGATTCCATGGCCAGAGGGCGCGCCAGATAAGCGTCCACCGCGCGCCGCATCGGCCGAGCTCCATAAGAAGCGTCATAGCCCTTTCCAATCAAGAAGTCGCGGGCCTCAAGGCTGATTTCAATATCGATATTTTTTTCTTTGGCGATATTTTTAATCTGAGCGAGCATTCCATCAAGAATTTGGCCCGCCGCCTCGCGACTGAGCGGATTAAAAACCACGACGTCTCCGATGCGGTTGTAAAACTCGGGCGGCAAGAGGCCTTTAATTCCTTCGCCGGCCGCGGCTTTTCTATCCGCCAGGGACGGATCGGATGACTCCGAGTTAAAGCCGAGATGGCGCGGCTTTTCGATGAAAGCGCGGCTCATGTAATTGGCGCTCATGACGATAATCGCATGGCTAAAATCCACGAGCTTGCCGGTCCCATCGGTGAAGCGCCCTTCGTCTAAGACTTGAAGGAGTAAATTTAAGAACGCGGGATTGGCCTTGTCGATTTCGTCAAGAAGGACGACGCTGTAAGGATTGCGCCGCACTTTCTCGGTTAAATCCGACTCTAGGCGCGACTGCGAAATATTTCCCTGGTATTCCGACATATCAAGACGAATGAGATTTTTATCGCTTCCAAAGAGAAACTCGGCCAAGGCCTTGCCGGTTTCCGTTTTGCCGACTCCCGTCGGCCCGGCGAAGAGAAAGCTCAAAGGCCCAGCCGAAGTTTTAAAACCAGCCCGATCGGCGCGAACCGCTTCGGAGACGACCCGGATGGCTTCTTCTTGGCCTTTGATTCTTTGGCTGAGATAATCCTCGATGTGAGTAAGCCTGTTTTTCTCGTCTTGCCCTAAATTTTCGACTGGAACCCCGCTGATTTTAGAAACAATCGCGCGAACATCCGCCTCGGTCACGAGATTTCGCCCAGAAGCGCGGACAGAAGAGCCCACGCCATCCATGACGTCAATAGCGCTGTCGGGCAGATTGCGCCCGTAAATATAACGGGAAGAAAGATCCGCGATCGTCTTAAGGACCGCGTCGTCATAACGCACCCCGTGATGTTTTTCAAAACCCGGCCTTAAGGTTTTTAAAATTAAAACCGCCTCATCCGCCGTTGGGGCTTTGACGGAAATTGTCTGAAGCCGCCTTTCCAGAGCGGAATCTTTTTCGATGAATTTTTTATATTCATCAAAGGTCGTCGCCCCGATGACCTGAACCCGGCCCCGAGCCAACGCGGTTTTAAGCATATTGGCCATGTTCATTGAATCTCCCTTGTCAGAGGAAGAAGAATTGGCTCCGACGATTTGATGGATCTCGTCAATGAAAAGAATCACATCGGGATTTCCCTCAAGCTCTTTTAAAAGATTGGTCACCCGTTCCTCAAATTCGCCGCGGTATTTAGTCCCCGCGAGCAAGGCGCTAATATCAAGCGAAACGATTCTCTTTCCTTTAAGAACGGGAACTTCGTCAGAGGCGATCTTTTGCGCCAGGCCTTCGACAATCGCGGTTTTTCCAACGCCCGCTTCTCCAATCAAGACCGCGTTTCTTTTTCTTTTTTGGGTCAAAATCCCAATTAATTCTGATACCTCCTTATCGCGCCCGTAAACCGGATCAAGCCTCTTCTGCCGCGCTTCTTGCGTTAAATCCGTTCCGAATTCATCTAATGTCGGAGTTTTAGGACGCGCGGGCATGGCCGCGAGATGCTTACCCTCTTCCTCTTCCGTTTCGCGGTCCCAGCCGTTTTGCAGATCGCGGTTAGCCGCTTTCTCGGCGCGAAGGCCTTCTTCTAAGTCCCTATTTTCCATGTCGCGCAATTTCGCGGCGCGCTCAACTCTCTGGGAAAATTGAGAGTAACTTAAATTGAGGCCTTCGGGAGACCCTTCAATGCCATGCCGCCTCTCGATGCTCCGAGTTATCTCAAAAAGCTGTTTGGCCCGGCGCATAAATTCAGAACGGGTAATCTCTCCCGTATTCGTCGTCTCTTTAATTCCAAGGCGGCGCTCGAATCGTATAAGGATTTGGAGAGAGTAAATGTTGACTCCGTATCTATTTTTTCCCTCGGAAGAGCCGCCCGCGGCTTCTCCGGCGTTTTGATCCTTCTTGTCATTAAAAACATCCTTGGCCTTGGCTAGACTTTTCTCGACGCGGCCCTCGGCGTCTTTTAAAGAGCTCTCTTTTTTATTTGAATCGGAGCCACCGTTCGCGTCGCCCTTGGAAGTTTCCTTATTATTAGCGCCAGGCTTCGCTTCCGGCTGTGTTGAATCGTCTTTTCCGGAATTGCCCTGGTTTTGATCTTGAGCCTTGGCGGGAATCGCGTTTGAAATCGCGGGAATTTCACCTGCCGGAGAACTAAGCGGCATGAGATTTAAATCAAGGTCTAATCCATTCGGCAAAGCCTCCTGGACGCCGTTGGGCGCTAAAAAGTTGTTCGAGATGCCGACAGGAAAGCGCTCATTGCCAATATCCCCAGCGGAGTTCGGAATGTCTCCTATTTCTCGCGGACCCGCGGCCAAAGCCGAGCGCGAAGAAAAGCTCAACTGCGATCCCATCAAAACGACGGCTAACGTGAGGCTTAACATCCGGCGGGTCAACTGTAAATTTTTTGTTTTCATCATTTCTCCTTTCATCCTTCTGTAAAGGATAAGATAAGGCAAGCGCTCTGAACAGGGTCCTTAGGCCCAAGGAGCTCATGGGCCTTTTGGCCCTGAGAAAACGGGGAACGCGAGGATGCAAGCGGAATAGAATTTATGTAATTTGAAAATATTTATTTTAAATTGCATACCATGGCATGGGTTTCCATTATTTACCCCGCGTCATCGAGAAGAGAATTCTCTCCGCCGCCCGCCATTTCCCCGTCATCGTTCTGACGGGACCACGACAAAGCGGGAAATCAACCCTTCTCTCTCATCTATTCAAGGATTACGCCTATGTCAGCCTCGACGATCCGGCTAGAACCGCCATGGCCAAAAGAGACCCCCGCTTATTTCTCGAGGACCTGGGGCCAAGGGCCTTAATCGAAGAAATCCAATACGCTCCGGAGCTTTTGCCCTATATCAAAATCGCGGCGGACAAATCCCGACAAAAGCCGGGGATGTTTATTTTGACGGATTCCCAAATTTTCCCCTTGATGACCGGGCTGTCGGAATCGCTGGCCGGGCGCGCCGCGCTTTTTGAACTTCTGGGGTTTTCATGGGAGGAACTTCCCAATTTCAGCGGCGGGACGGGCGAATTATTCCGCCGCCTCTTTAAAGGGTTTTATCCAAAACCCGCCGCGCGAGGATCTCCGCCACGGGATTACTACTCCTCTTATTTGCGCACTTATTTAGAGAGAGACATCCGCCAAATCAAGGCGGTGCATGACCTGTCTCTTTTCCAGTCTTTTTTGGAGCTTCTGGCCGCGCGGGCGGGTTCTATTCTCAATCTCAGCGAAGTCGCGAAAGACTGCGGAGTGAGCCAACCCAACGCGCGCCATTGGCTTTCTCTTTTGGAATCAACCCGCATCGTTTATCTCTTGAGGCCCTACTTCCGCAATCTCTCAAAGCGCGTGGTCAAGCGGCCAAAGATTTATTTCACCGACACCGGCCTTCTGGCCCATCTATTAAAATATCAAGACGCGAAAACCTTGAGCGCGGGCCCCATGGCTGGCGCTTTTTTCGAGAACATGGCCGTCATCGAACTCCTCAAGCAAAAGTTCAACCACGGACGGCCTTACGAACTTTATTTCCTGAGAGACTCAAACGGAAACGAGGTCGACGCGATTCTCGACTGGGGAAGAAAATTAGATATCCTCGAATTCAAGCTCTCCCGGACGCTGCGCCCGGATTGGGCCAAGCCCTTGGAAAGACTGGGCGCGTCCCTGAAAAATTGGGAGGGATATGTTCTCAGCCAGGCCGATGAAGAGGTTTCCCTGTCCTCCAAAATCAAGGCTCGTCCGTGGCGGAGGCTTCGAGAAATCTCCCAGGGCCGCGCGGGCTAATCATCGCGAGGCGGCGGCGCAATTTAACGACTCAGCGGCTTAATCTTTTTTAAAAAAATAGCACTCCGCCAAGATACCGCCCGCGCGATAACCATTGTCGGTTTTCAACCGGCTGATTTCCGCTAAGATATAAGCCCCGTTCTTGCGGATTTGAACTTCATGATTTCCATCACGGATAACATCTCCGTCAGAAATCCTGGAATAAATAATAATGCTGTTGTTAATCCCAACAGAACCAAAACTCGAAAAAAATCCATCCCAAATCGGCGCGGAAGGAAATAGCGGTCCGTTTTCATCCGGCCGCACCGAAATTTTGAGCGCGGCTCCGGCCGGAAGATTAGGAACCGATCTTCTATAACAAACTCCCGAGAAAAAAAATCCATCAAACTCGCTTCGTTTCGGTATATGTCCCCGAGAGTAGAGCCCCTTAAGCCTCTCAAAATGAGTTTCCCCTGACCCGGAGGCCGCAAAACCGACTTTTTCAGCCTTCATTTTTTTCTGAAGCGCCGCGGCGGGTTTTGAGATCGCCGACTGCGCGTTTGAGAACGCCCGCGAAAGTTCTATCGTCTGCCCGAACCCCGGTTTCCCAAACGACGCCGCGAGCGCGACCGTCAAGACCGAGATCCCGTATTTCCGATTCAGCTTTTTCATTCTTGTTTTCTCCCCGCAAATTTTCACGACGCTTCTATTCAATCACAAAGCCGGGCGGATGAACAGGGTCTAAAGCCCTAGGACGCGTCTGGGCCTTTAGACCCTTTCGCGCGCGAGGAAAAGCCCGAATAATAATATCGTGAACATCGAGAAATTATCGTCTCGCCAGACACGGGCCGCGTTGGCGTTGATTTGCCTTTTCCCCATGGCCGCGGCGGCTATTGAGTCCGGGCCTTCTGAAATCCGGTTAGATGCGGGAAATGGGATTTCGGCGCTTGCGCCGACGGCATTTACATTGAGCAAAGTCCAAAGCCCTCTTGGCGACCTTGACTTCAAATCGCCCATCTCCATTCAAGACACGGGCATTCCTCGCTCCCTCTCTATTGAGGAAAAAACTCCCGCTAAAAATAAGAAACCTCGTAAATCCGCCCTTCCCGCCAGTCCTATCGCCGCGCCCGCAAACCACGGGGCAAGCCGCTTTGCCAATCAACGGGCGGCGAAAAACATTGACCGCGTGCAGGAAGCTCTTAAAAAAATGGGGAAGGCCTCAAAATCCGGCAGTTTGGAAGACGGCGCGGCCCAAGGGGCGGCCCTTGAGCGGGCTCTGGCCGGAAACGGCGAAACGCTTAAAGTTGGCGCGGATTTTCCGCCAACCAGCATGCCGGAAGGCGTCAGCCAGGGCAAATTAAACTGGACCACGTCAAATGTTCTATCCGATTGGCTCAAATCCGACTCGCCGGATTTGGCGAAGCCTCTCCCGCGCCTTATTTTTAGCGATAATCCCCCAAAAAAGGACTGGGACATTCTCGCCCAAACACTGAGGAAAAATCCCGGGGTTTCAGCCACTATTTTTTTATATATTTACGGCAATTTAGAATTTATCGCTTTCACCGATGCTCCCGCGCATGAAAGGGCGGCCTTTGCCTCTTATGCCGCTGACCGCTACGCCCGTTTTCTCGCCCGAGCGGCCCAAAATAAGTCCCTGCCGAATTTTTTCAGGGAACAGGCCAAGAAAAGCGGAAAAAGTCTCGCGGACGGGACATTGGTCCAGTCCCTGATTCTCGCGCGACAAGCCAAAAATAAGCTTCTCACTCTTAACGCCCTACTCCCGAAAGACGCGGAACATGATGAATCGGCGGAAGACGGGATGATGATTTCTCCATGGGAAATTCCTCAACCTACGGAAAAATCCAAGCGCGGCAAGATAGGCGGGCAGAAGACTACAATATGGAAAACGTTTGATGACCTACTTGAGCCTCTTGTTAGCGGCGCTTCCAAAGCCGCAAAGACCTTATCAATGGAATCACTCCTCCTCCACCGTCAATTTTCAGAAAAATTCCAAGAACTCATCCAAAGCAAGCTGAGTAATAACTTTTCAAATCTACGTTCTGATGTTTCGCTCTATGATGACATTGTTAAACGCCTTCACAATACAACGATTTGGAAAGGCTTTTTCCCAGGAAAGGAGAGAAAGCTGTACTCCAGGGCGCGCTGGAAAGGGCTGAAATTGATCGAATCTCCCAATGGATTTATCATTCGCGCTCATTTTTTAACGGACATCGCCAATCAAGGCGTTCTCCAGGCTGTCAAAACTTCTATCGAAGACTACTGGCGGGGAAAATTTTCCTATCGGGGAAAAAATTACCAAATCAAGACCGAGGTCTCATTTGAGCCGATTGACCCAGAAAAAGACGTCCCAGGCGACGCTTTACAGATTCGCGATAGTGGGAATCGTAATTCTCATGTCCATGACTCTATCATTTACCTTGAACGCCGCTTTGATTACGCAACTCCAGCCCATGAGTTCGGACACATCTTGGGATTAGCCGATGAATACCAAGAGACTTACGACTTCATTCAACATCAAATTGTTTCAGTTAGCCAGCTGAACAGCCTGATGAGCGATCACGCCGCGGGCGCTGTTCTGCCCCGACACTTTAAGACCGTCTACCAGCTTTTGCGGCGGCGCGTAGATATTCATCACGCGGAAAAATAAGCCGTCCTCCCGCCTTGCGCGGCAAAGGCTTATCTCCCGAAATGATACGTCAAGGCGGTCGTCCAGACGGAGTCATTCAGGCTCACCGTCGGAGCATATTGATGGAGATAGCTGTCGTATTCGTCGGTCCAGGAGACCTTGAGCCCCAAATAACGCGCCCAGATCAGGGTTTCCAAGCTGATCTCTCCCGAGAGCCTGTAGTTCCCGACGCCGGCCAGAGACGGCATGTAAAAGAAATCGGCATGGACCTTGGCCGTTTTTGAGATTTCCATCTTAAACTCATCGTGGAACACGGCGCGGCCTGTCGTATCGGTCATGCCGCTAGTGAAATTCTCATATTCTGAACTCAAGGCTAAGCTCAGGACTTGATGCGACTTTCCCCAGCGCAAATCGTCGTAGCAGACGCCGACCCCGTTGGTCGCGCGGTAGTTCAGCTGAAAAAGATTGTTATAGGCGTTGGTGTCGAAAATAAAAAATTTAAACGGAGCGGGTAGAAAAAGCTGATTATTGTAAAGCGCGGTCAAAGCCCCCTGATTGACGATGGAGGCGCCATTGACCGTGTTGTTGATGAAATCGCCGTCAAGATAAACGGTCGATTTAGACGGTTTGAGGGTTTTAAAAACGTCGAAATTTCCGTTCAAAGAATCATCCGAAGCCGAACTCTGAACGAAACTCCCGCCGAATCCCAAATCCAAGCCCCAATCCGTTCTGCCGTTAGCGATGTCTTGGGGGACGGGCGGGCGCGTGTCAGCGGCGGGAACATAAGATATTTGCGCCTCAGCCAACGAAAAAGAGCCGAGAAAAACCGCCAAGCATGCCGCGAATTTACTTGACCGGCTCATTCGATCATTTCCAGAAGCGGCTCATTAAGCGAGATGAAAGAGAGCCATTTTTTGGGAAGCGTCTTTGAGGCCTTGTATTTCCAGCACATCGGAGATAAGTTTGTCTTCAGCGAATCGCCAAGCCATTTCGGAAGCGGCGTTTCAATTATATCCCCGCGAAGCTTCCTGGGCGAAATCTAACCGCCGCCTTCGCCGTCCAATCGGATTGGCGACCACAAGCTTCGCGGCGCAAAAAAATAGCCGCCCCGCAATATTTCTATTTCCGAGGGCCCTCCAGCCAAATAAAGTTGGGAGCATCCCCCTTATAGGCGACTTGAAAAACGCCTTGGAGAACCTGCTGGAGCAAATCCTCAGTGACGGGGACAGTCATAGAGACTTTGATAAGACCATACAATGGGACCACCCTGATCTGAGTCAGCTTAAGCTCCCGGATTTTAGCCGCGCCTTTTTCCGGAGAGAGGCCCACATAGGCGCCCGCCGCCACGGTTCCTCCGGCTTCGGCTTGAGAGAGAACGGAATTAATCGCGTCAAGGGCTTCCTGATAGGTTTTAAATCCGCCTTCTTTCAGGACAACCTGCTTTGTCAATGGGTCAAGCAGGACGTCGTGAAGGGCTTTGACAAATTCCGCTTTGTTTCCGCCGGTTCGGTCGTTGATTTGATCCACGATCTTAGCGAAGCGAAGGAGAAACTTATTGGACACCTCCAATGAAACCGCCGCGAGCTGATCGCCGGCCGGCGGCGGAGCGCTGTTTATCTGGCGAAGAAGCTCTACCGCGCTAGGAGTGAATTTCGCGGGGTAGCCGTCTTTGGCGCCATTCAAATAACCTTCGTTTAGTCCGAAAATGAGCCCACCAATCGAAAGTTGCGCCGCCGCCGCTTTTTGGGCGTCGGAAGGTATGGACGAGGGCAAGGATGCGCCCCCATCGCTTGAATTGTTTAAACCGGGGGATTGAGAAACCACTTTCATCACGCCCAAGCCAGCCGCGCCAAATATCGCCGCGTGGGCCACGGCTGGGGCAAACATCGCGGCGATTCCCAGGCCGATAGCCGCCCCAAAGAGCATTCTGAAGAACACGGGTTGCCCCTTCGGCGTCATGGCCCAGCTTATGCCAGATCCTAAAATGACTCCGATGGCGGGCAATAGAGAGAGTTGAGACGCCGCGATCACTAACATGCCAAATGCGGCGGAATCGGCAATTTTCCTGAAAGAAGAGTTTTGGACATTTGCCGAGACCGTTTTTTTGGCGCCGGACGGAGCGTCCGTGGATGAAAGATCATTGGCGGCGAGGATTTTCCCTGGATTAGCGGCGTCCACATAAACGATTTTGACGAAGACGCTGGACAACTCCGGAACCTTGGCCCGAACCTCGGCCTCGATTGTCGCGACAGGATAGTTGGCGTTAATTCCGATGGTCATGATTCGGGGGCCGGTCAAATCCGTCGTCTCGACGCCGGGAATCTGCCGAATCCTGTCCATGAAAGAGCCGTTGTCCCGCCAAGGCGCGGGAACGGTCTCCACCTTCGAGCCGTTGGAGGTTGAATCAGCCGCTTGAGACAAGTAATTTCCAAGGACAAATTTCTTGCGCGCGGCGAAATTAAAGGAAGAGGCCCTGGTTTTCGCGTAGGCCGGAGCAAGTTTTGAGCCGTCAAAGAGGCGGGTAAAACCGCTAATCTTATCCGATATGGAATCGGAAACTTTTTGAGAAACCGCCGCGTGGA
>JAJZJF010000046.1 GCA_021810245.1 bacterium | reverse complement strand
GAGGAAGCAGCGTATCTTACATAGGCACGACCGAGACCTACTATCCCGCCAAGAATTCCTTCACCGGTGGTCCCTTCCTTCAGCTTGAGACCGCGTTTCATACCGCCACGGCCATGGGAGATGGACGGGTCCTGATTGTGGGAGGGAAAAACTCCTCTAATAACAATACTCTTGACCCCATGACGGGCCTCCCTATTGCTGGAATTAATGAAAGCACCAATGTCGTCCAGGTCTATGACCCGGCCGGAGGCTTTGCGCCCGCCGCGCCGATGAATGAAAATCGCGAAAAGTTCGCGGCGGATTTAGACGCCAATGGAAATGTCAATGTCGCGGGGGGACTTGGCACGATTCCACCTGCAAACGATTCCTATCCCTCTCTTTCTGTCACTGGAAGTATTAGTTATAGCGGAACAAGCTTTACCGATCAAACGTTCACCTTGGCTAATACAACGCCGGTGACCCTCAAGCTTTCCGTTCCAACTGCGGGAATTGTCGTCGGCGGATTTGTCTATATCCCAGCCTCTGAAATTGTCTTTACTAGCGTAACCATCAATGTCAACGCCTTTGAAGCGCCAATCAACGGACAAGGCACCTGTGTTTACACAACAGGCGACACCCCGCCCTGGACCTGCGGAGAAATTCAAATCAGTTCTTTACCGCCCTTGAGCGGAAGCATCACTTGTACAAGATCTCCTTGCTCATCTCCCATCAACTTATCCCCTAATGGAACTCCATCTTCTATAAGTGAAGATCCGCCAGGGAATCTACCCGCCCAAGTCATCATCTCAAGCATGGTCTTTGCCGATGTCGAAACTTACAATCCTCAAACAAATTCCTGGACTCTTCAAACCGCCGCATTAGCGGGGTCAAGCGCGCTATCTATTAACCCTGCCTTCGCGCCCTACGCTCCTTATAACCTCTCCCGTTTTGCCGAAACATCACTTCTATCCCCGATGGATACCAATGAAGTCGTTGGCGGAGCCTCCTGGAATCAGACCAGCGCCGCCTATGTCCCTCAGCCCGGCATCGCCGGCGGGGTTGGGGCCATCGCCGCTATTGAATCATTTAGCACCCCCGCAGCGGGACCGAGTTTGCCGGGGCCCCGCGCCTATCAAACGGCAACCACTCTCCCCAATGGAACCATCTTGATTGCCGGCGGGCAAGACAGCTCGACCGACACCTTAAACACCTCTCTTATCTTTGATCCCAATGCTCTGACCTTTAGCACGACTTCGCCTCTCAATGTCACGCGCGCAAAACAGACCGCGACGCTTCTCCCCAATGGAAATGTATTGGTCACCGGAGGGTTTAATTTCAGCACGGGAACTCTTTCCAGCTGCGAAGTCTATAATTCAACCGGAAACGCTTGGACTGTCACCGGCTCCATGAACTATGCCAGGCAATATCACACGGAGACCATTTTGCCCAATGGAAATGTTCTTGTCGTTGGAGGAGTGGAAAATGGAAGCAACTATCTTAACACCGCTGAAATCTATTACTCCACATCGGCCACCTGGGCGTTAACCGCGTCCTTGCCTTATCCCGTTGCTCAGCACACGGCAACACTCCTTCAAGATGGAACTGTCCTTGTTCTTGGTGGGCAAAATTCCGGCGGACCCTTACCTAACGCCGAAATTTATAATCCTCAAACCCAACAATGGAGCGCGGCAGCTGCAATGCCCGCCGCGCTGTGGGGACATACGGCCACACTGTTGTCGGACGGCAATGTTTTAGTCGCTGGTGGAGATAACGGCACGGGGGAACAGAAATACAGTTACATCTATAATCCCGCCTCAAACTCCTGGTCTGGCACTGGAAATCTCCTTAATCCCCGATTTGATCATAACGCGGTTTTACTTCCTAATGGAGCAGTATTGGTTTCCGGAGGATTTACCACAACAGGAACTGTTAGCCCGCTCGAAGTCTATGATCCTTATGCCGGGGGTTGGGCTGTAGCCGGAGGCATCACCGCTCGGGCCGGGCACACGACTAATATTTCTCTTTCCGGAGTGGTTTTTGACATGGGAGGTCTTAGCGCTCAAACCGGCGGAAGCTATCTAACAAGCACAAATTCCCATTTTTTTACCGCTACTCCTGATTTAGACACCGTGGGATATCCCCCAAGTCTTAGGCAACCTGTCGTCAACGCGATTAATCTCCCCGTTCTTCTTCCGGGAGCCAATGTCACCGTGACCGGAAGCAATTTCCATGATCTGACCGAAGCCTCGGGAGGCGGAGCTTCGAGCGCAAACTCCGATCAAGACAAGCCCCGGATGGTCTTAAGCGCCACTGACAACGGCACGAGTTTCATGGTAGATTTAACCACCGCTATTTACGCCAATTCCGCAAATCTCTGGACTCAGACTAATTCATCCATCACCGTCACACTTCCCGCCACCAATTCCGGGCTTCCCTACGGCTGGTACCAACTTCGCGAGGGAGCCAATGCCCAATACTCTTCGGCGATTTTAGTTCACGCCGGTCCTCCGCTCCCAACAAGTCCCACGGGAATACCGCAGCCGACCGTCCTTGGAATCTCTTCCGTCTCCTGGAGCTGGACCGCGGCTCCAGGAACCTTTGACGGTTATGATGTCTATCAAGCGACAACCGGAGTGTTTCTCTCAACCGATGCTCAAACCTCCTACATGGAAACTAATCTCGCCCCTAACACGACAGTTCAGCTTCTAGTCGCGCCCTATACTATTTCCGGAGACGGCCCGGGAGCGACCTCCGGCATTACCTACACCTTGGCCGCCGTGCCCGATAACCTTGCCATTTCCTCTGATACTGGTTCAAGCTTGACCCTCACCTGGGACCCCAACGGCAATTCCCCGGGAACCGTTTATGAAATTTCTGAATCCACCGATGGTTTTGTCAATTCCTTTTCAACCCCGATTCCCAATTCACTGGACTATACCTCTACCCAGGCCGTCATTGAACCATTACAAATGGAGACCACCTATTATTTCCGCGTTAGAGCTTTTAATTATAACGTTCTCCCATCGACCGGATTTAGCAATATCGTAACCACCACAACCGTCAACCAAGTCTTTAGTCTTTCCGGAACGCCCGGAAGCGCAACTTCTATTAACTGGAGCTGGACCAGCGCGGCTCTTCCCGCCGGAGGATATTTCGCGGTTTATAACGCCACGACTACCCCGCCCGCTTTAATTGGAACTACCTCCAACACCTCGTTTACCGATTCTGGTCTCGCCATAAACTCTCCGCGCTCTGTTGAAGTCGCCGCCGTCACCTCCTCAGGCCAAGGACCTTTCACTTCCAGCGCTACCGTTTACACCGATGCCGCGGCGCCGAGCTCGGTGACTCCTCCAATCACGGCGATTTCGACTTCGGGCTTTCTCGGACAATGGGCGACTAATGGAAATCCAAACTATACGCTCTATATTTGTAGCGTGACCGCCGTTAATTTATCGACTAATGTCTTTACCAGCTTAACGACAACGCCCAGCAGTTTTTCTTACTGCGACGTCACGGGATTGCCTCTTCCGGGAACCTGGTTTCAAACCCAGGTGTTTGCCATGAACGGAGACGGAGTCCTCAGCAATCCTCTAATGCTAGGGACCTCCGAAGAAACTCTCGCCGCGCCTCCACAAGACCTGGCGGTGACCGGAACCACTGCAGGATCCATTTCCATCTCCTGGAGTACGATGACTAATTCGTCACTAGACACCTATCAAATTACTTACTCAACCGATGATTTTACCACCATGGTCAGCACCGCCTTGCCTTTTTCCGCGAACTCCAATCAAAGCACCTACACTATTACCGGTCTCATCGGTGGATACACCTACTATATCCGCGGACAAGCGCAAAATCAAAATGGAGTTTTGAGCGCTTTTTCAAATATCGCCAGCACCCTCACCTTTAACAATGGGGCTCCTCCGGGAACATCGGGAATCTATGTTATCGCCAGCTCTCAAACCTATCAGAGTTTCACTCTCTCTAACGGAGAGACTGGGAGTATTCTCATCCAACCCCATTCATTCTCTCAAAACGTCATTTTGGTCATCGCCCCGATTTCGACCTCGCCGCCGCTTTGCCCGGGGACCGGTTCTCAGATCGGACTTTCGGTCACGGCCAGCCCGGCTATTGAGCCAACGACCCCTCTAACCTTGACCCTTTCTTATACTCCAGCAGAAGTCACCGGCCTCAACCTCAATACCGCCTCTCTCTTGCGGGTCACGGGAACTAATACCTGTATTCCGGTCGAGACGACCATCAACCAGCCAGCTGAGCAATTTACGGCGACTCTCAATCATATATCTCAATTTGAATTGGGAGAAGTCGCGGCCGGAACCAGCGTTAACTCCGTTTTGATTTATCCCAATCCGCTTTATCCCTCGCGCGGAAATGGATACGTCACGTTCCAGAATCTCCCGGCGGGAGCCCGGGTTCGAATCTACACGGTCATGGGATCAATGGTCTTCGAGGGAACTGCTGACGACTCCGGGCTTTTCCACTGGCCTGGAACCAACCGCGGCGGACGCTTGGTCGCCAGCGGGGTTTATCTTGTTTACGTCACCTATCAAGGGAAAAACGATATTTATAAAGTAGCCGTTGAAAGATAGCGGCAAAAAATAAAAGCGACAAAAAGAAAATGAAAGTCACGAAAAGTGGCGGAAAGTCGCGAAAGACAATGAGAGTCACGGAAAGTCGCGGAAAGCGAAAGAAAGCGACGGAAAGGTTTTTCCGTTTCCCTCTGTTTCTTTCCGTCACTCTCTGTTTCTCGCTTTTACTTTCCGCTCACTCTACCGATTTTACGACTAACGCCATTGGAACGGCGGGAGACCAATTTCTACTTGAGCCCATTGGCGCGCGCGGCATCGCCATGGGAGGCGCCTACACCGCGGTCACCGATGACGCGACTTCCTTATATTGGAACCCCGCCGGGCTTTCCCGAGTTTCAGATATGTCCGGCTCTCTGATGTATACGCCCTATTTAGCCGGAATCAACTATCAAGCCGCTGAAGTCGCCAAAAGAGTCTCGGACACCGATGTTCTCGCCGTCGGATTTCGTTCGCAAAGCTACGGTTCCATCGCTCAAACCGACATCAATGGAAATTCGCTCGGAACTTTTTCTCCTCAGGATTATGTCGCCGAGGTCGGATGGGGGGCGAGCATTCCGGATCTCTCCGACAACAATATCGCGACTTCCATGGGAGTTTCGGGGCGCTGGATTCATTCCACCATCGTCCAATCGGCGGACTCTTACGGAGGAGACTTTGGCGTTCAAACCCGCATCTACCATGGAGACAGCTATTACGACATGGGAATTACCGCTCAAAATATCGGCCAAGGCCCGAAATTCGACGCCGTTCAAACCGTCCAACCTTTTCAGCTCAAGGTGGGGGGAGCGATGTATCCCTGGAAAGGAGTGACTCTTTCCTTGGACATGATAGCGCCTGAACAAAATATCGTCTACGGAGCCGCCGGAGTTGAATATGCAATTCCCATAGATCAGACGATCAAGGTCGCCTTGCGGGGCGGAATCAATACGATGAATATCGAAAGTTCCGACCTCGGCCCGGTCTCGATGTTTTCCGGCGGCGTTGGATTTTCCGCCGGAGACGTCTCTTTTGACTACGCCTTTGTCCCCATGGCTTTCCTCGGAAACGTCAGTTATCTCTCTTTAAATTTCAATCTCCCCAGTAAATCCAAAAGCCCGATACAGCCCTAAAAAGTCTTTTTGCATTGCGGTAGGCAAATTCAATTTGTTTTAATCGAGATATGGCGTATTTATTCTCTCAGGAGACTCCTTGATGAAATATTTTTTTCTCTTTGTCCTTTTTATTGTCGCGGGATACTTCGCTTTTCAAGAATTAAAGCCCAAACCTGTTCCACCACCGCCGCCACCGCCGCCTATTCTAAGTCAAATAAGTACTATTCGGCCCCTTTTAAGTCCCGAAGACGAGCAAAGAATCGCCAAAGCTACCGATGACACCAATGACAAAGTTCGTTGGCAAGCGCTCAAACTCCTGGCCAACGGAAAATCATCCTTGGCCCTGCCTCTCCTTTTTAAACATCTAGAACATGATGCCTCTGTTCCCCTCAGAGTGAAGATTCTAGGGCTTTTGTCTCAATACAAAGGAAATGCGGATGTCCTCACCCATGTCACCGCCGCACTGACCGATTACAATCCGGACATCCGCCTAGCCGCTCTTAAAGCTTTAGATCAGATGAACGCTTATTCCGCGGCCACCGACATCACCGCGCTGCTTAAAGATTCCGAAGGCCCCGTGCGCCAAGAAGCGCTCAACGTTCTCAACGATTTGCAAAAGAAAAGACAGAAAGAAATAGACGCCGCATGCGCCGAGTGGAAAAAAGAGATGCAAGAAAGACAAGCCCAAGCCGCTCAGAACGGAAACCCTCTCGCAGCGCCGCCGCCCGCTCCGGAAGAATGCGCCGCGCCTAAACTCAACCCCTGGTAAGGAGAAAATGATATGGAATTAGGAATTAAAGAGATTAACAAAAGGGTTTCGGAAGAAAGTCTATTCGTCGCCGAGCTCAAAAGAGAAGCCGGACGCGTCATTGTCGGACAAGAAGACATCATTGACCGCATATTGATTGGCATCATCGCCGGCGGACATATCCTTCTTGAAGGAGTTCCCGGACTCGCGAAAACATTGACCATTAAAACTCTTTCTCAATGTTTGAAGGCTGATTTTTCCCGCATTCAGTTTACGCCGGATCTCTTGCCCGCCGATCTCACCGGGACCTTGGTGTTTAATCCCAAGGATTCGGATTTTACGGTCAAGAAAGGCCCTCTGTTTGCCAATCTCGTTCTGGCTGACGAAATCAACCGCGCTCCCGCCAAGGTTCAAAGCGCTCTTCTCGAAGCGATGCAGGAAAAAAGCATAACCATTGGAACGACCACCTACCCCTTGCCGGAGCTTTTCCTAGTCTTGGCCACTCAAAACCCCATCGAGCAAGAGGGAACCTATCCACTGCCCGAAGCCCAAGTCGACCGCTTCATGCTAAAAATCAAGGTCTCCTATCCCAGCAAGTTAGAAGAGAAAACGATCTTAGAGAGGATGTCTTCCGATTTAACTCCGACGCCTAAAGTCGTCGTGACCCCGCAACAAATATTGCAAGCGCGAAAAGTCGCATCCGAAATCTACATGGATGAAAAAATCAAGGCCTATATCGTGGATTTAGTCTATGCGACTAGAACTCCCGGAGACTACAAAATGGTAAAGGAAAAATCTCTTATTTCCTACGGCGCAAGCCCTCGCGCGACCATTGCCTTGGCCAAGGCGGCCAAAGCCTACGCATTTTTAAATGGACGCGGATATGTCACTCCGGAAGACGTGAAAACCGTTGGGACAGACGTTTTGCGCCACCGCGTCCTTCTCAGTTATGAAGCGGAAGCGCAGAATATCACTTCCGAAGACATTCTTCGCTCTCTTTTTGAAGCGGTCGAGGTCCCTTAAGTTTTCCATAATGGGCTAAACCTTCTAACAATGGCAGAAAGCAATTCAACTCTTGGTCTCTCCGGCGACATCTTATCGAAGGTTCGCCATATCGAGATATTGACCGGACGCCTGGTCGCCGAGACTTTCGCGGGGGAATATTTAAGCGTTTTCAAAGGCCGGGGCATGGAGTTTGCCGAAGTCCGGGAGTATTCTCCCGGAGACGATATCCGCCTCATCGATAGAAACGTAACCGCGCGAATGAGAAAGCCCTATATCCGCCAGTATACCGAGGAAAGAGAACTCACCGTCGTCATCGCCTGCGACCTTTCTAAAAGCCAGTTTTTCGGTTCGACCGCGCTCAAAAAAGAAATCGCCGCGGAACTGGCGGCAGTGCTGGCTTTTTCCGCCCTGCAAAATAACGACAAAGTCGGACTGTTTTTATTTACGGAAGGAGTTGAAGAATTTGTTCCTCCCAAAAAGGGGAGAAAACATATCCTTCATCTGATTCGAGACGTTCTGGCTTATCAGCCCAAGAAAAGCGGAACCAGGCTTGACATCATCCTTGAAACCATCAGCCGAGTTTTGCGCCGCCATTGTATTGTCTTTCTCATTTCCGATTTTAGGACCGACGATTTTTCTTCTTTTGAACACGCCCTCAAACTCGGAAGCCTTAAGCATGATTTAATTCCGATTATTTTGACCGATCCCAAAGAAAAGGATCTGCCCTCATTTAACGCTTTGATGAATCTTCAAGATCCGGAGTCGGGGCAAGAGATGCTTTTTGACGCCTCCTCCAAACCAGCGGTTTTGGCCCATCAAAAAGAAGAGGAGAAAAGAATCCTTCAGCTTCAAAAATTATTTCAGCTCTCCGGCATCGACTCGATTCAAATTGGAACAGATGCCTCTTATATCGATCCTGTCGTTCAGTTTTTCCGCCGCAGAGCCAAGAAAATTTCCCGATGATGAAACTGAGAGCGGTCTTTGTTTGGGCGGCCTTCTTTGCGCTATCCGGAACGGCCTTGGCTCAACAGGCCTCCTTCAACATTGAAGTCGCCTCCGGAACGCCGGTTCTGGCAACGCCCGTTGAACTTAAAGTCGCGGTCCAAAATCCCCCGGGAGCGCATGTCTCTTTAGATCTAGCCGCCTCGACAACCGACACCTTTGCCATTGCCGGAATTCAAGAAATTTCGCAAAAAGGCACAAGCTCTTCCGGACAAAATTTCCTGCTAAAAATACTCCCGCTCAATGTCGGGCCCGTCCCCATCAAGCTCTTTTGGAAATTAGAAACGCCTTCGGGATCCAGCGAAATACAAAGCCCGCCCTTGGTCTTAAACGTGGCGGATAAGCCGCTTAAGACTCTTAAGATTTACGACATCGCCTCTCCGATGAAGGCCTGGCCCCTCTTGTGGCCTTGGATACTAGCCGCAATTATTATCGCGCTCATCGCTTGGGCTTATTTTAAACGTAAAAAAGAGATTCTAACGATTTCCGAATCTCTTTCCATTGACACGCGCCCGGCCCATGTCATCGCTCAAGAGGAAATAGAGAAGCTTAAAAGTTCAAAACTCTTTGAAGAAGCTCGTTATCAGGAATTTTATTTTGAACTCAGTGAAATTCTCAAGCGTTATTTCGAACGGCGTTTTTCAATGCCCGCGACAAAAATGACTACGGTCGAACTCTATCGCCATTTAAAGCAATCGGAAATCGAACCACAAATCCTGTCCCGGTTCAAAAATCTCTTCGATAGAGCCGATTTGGTTAAATTCGCCAAGGTCTCTCCCGAAAACAATTGGAATTCTTTGGATATAGAAAGCTCCCTTTATCTCGTTGAAAGCACCAAGCCCAAAGAGCCTCTCCCTGTCCCCGGAGAAGGAGTCCCGCGATGATTTTCGCTCATCCATGGGCTTTTGCCCTCTTGGCTTTGGTCTTATTGTCTCTCGCTATTGCCTATTATTTTCAAAGATGGAATCAGGTTTTGCCTTTCCCGGCCAACTCTCAATTTTGGAGACAAGGGAAAAGCCTTAAAACCTTGGCGGGACAATGGGTTCCTTTGGCCGCTCGCGGCATCGCTCTTTTTCTGATTGTCTTTTCTCTCGCCCGCCCCCAAAAAATATCAAGCACGCTGAAGGGCTTTGGAGAAGGAATCGATATCATGCTGACCATTGACAGTTCTCTGAGCATGAGTTCTATCGACATTAAGCCCAGCCGCATAGAAGCCGCCAAACAAACCGCGATTGACTTTGTTTTAGGAAGAGTTCAAGACCGTATCGGACTTGTCACTTTCGGCGGCGCTCCCGAGCTTTTATGTCCCTTGACCCTAGACTATAGCGCTCTTATTTCTCAAATTAAAACCCTGGAGCCGGGAATCACTCAAACCGATGGAACCGCTATTGGAGATGGAATTGTCTCGGCCCTTAACCATCTTAAACAAAGTCACGCAAAAACTAAAATCATTATTCTCCTCACCGACGGCCGCTCTAACACTGGAGCTGTCGATCCGGTGACCGCGGCAAGGGCCGCGGCTTCCCTGGGAGTTAAAATCTATACCATCGGAACCGCTCGGCACGGGCCGGCCTTGATGCCGGTCCATGATCCCAACGGCGGGACCGTCATGGTCCGGATGAATGACGATATCGACGATGAACTTTTAACTCAAATCGCGCAGCTTACCGGCGGACGATATTTCCGCGTCACCAATGCCGATAAACTCAAAGAAGTCTATGACACGATAGGCAAACTCCAAAAGTCAAAGGTTAAAATTCCGCCGACTATCATGCGCACCGACCTCTACCGGATTCCGGTTTTGTTGGCCGTCCTTATTCTTCTGTCTGAAATTTTACTATCGAACACCTGGCTGTTGAGGTGGCCGTAATGTTTAGAAACCCTCTTTATCTCTTATGGTTAGTCCTTGCCGGAGGCCTTACCTGGATTCTCATCCGCCTGGGAAATTCAAAAAGAGAAAAGATTTCATCGAGCTTTGGAAACCTAGAGACCCTCTCTCGCCTTTTAAAACCGGAGACTATCCACCGAAGAAATATCAAAGCCTTTCTCCAGCTGGCGGTCATCGTTTTGCTGTTTCTGGCCTTAGCCGGCCCGCAATGGGGAATTGAGCTTCGCGCTTCGAAAAGTTCTTCCCAAGTTGTCTTAATCGCCATAGACACTTCTCTCTCGATGCTGACCGAAGACGTTTCTCCCAGCCGCCTGGAAAAAGCGCGCAGCGAGTTGCAGCTGATTCTTTCGGGTTTAAAAGAAGAGGAAACTCCGGCCCGCATCGGCATACTTGTTTTTTCGGGGCAAGCGACATTGATATGCCCGTTGACCACCGATTTAGGGGCGGTGTCTCAAACCCTGTCTGACATTCACGCCGATATGCTCCCAACTCCCGGAACCGCGATGGGAGACGCCATTAATCTCGCGACCCAGACCTTGTCTCCTTATGCGGGAAACAAAAGCCTCATTCTCCTTTCGGATGGGGGAGATCATGGAACTCATCCGGGCGAAGCCGCCCAAGAAGCGGCGTCTCACGGAATACGAATTTTCACGTTAGGATTTGGAACGCCCGAAGGCGGCCCCATTCCTATCAAGGACGCTTCCGGAAACTTACTCCGCTACCAAAAAAATAAATCAGGGACGACCGTCATCACTCATTTAAGGCCGGAAATCCTTCAAAAAGTGGCGTCTAAATCGGGCGGAACTTATTGGCAGGCGAGCGCGACTCAAGACGAGATATCGGCTCTTTTAAAAGCGATCGAAGAAGGGCCTCAATCGAAAGGCGTCAAAGAGACGACCCACGTCTACAAAAATCATTTTCTGATCCCGCTGAGTCTCTCTTTCCTTCTTCTACTCCTTGAGCTTTTGATCCCGGAAAAAATGGGCGCTTTGGAAAAAATATCGAAATCTGGAAAGAATTTATTTGAAAAAGCTAAATCAATAAAATCAATCAAGAAGGAGCCCGCGCTCTTGATTCTCTTGGCGCTTCTTCAATTGCCTCTGCTAAGCTCAATTGCCAAAGCGGGAATGGAGTCGGATTTAAGAACAGGAAATGAACTTTATAACAACAAGCAATACGCTCCCGCCCTCAACGACTATCTTTCCGCCATCAAAACCTCTCCCAATGATCCAAGGCCCATTTTTAACGCCGGAGACGCCTTTTATCGTCTGGGTAAATATGGAAACGCGGCCAAGGCTTTTACGGATGCGACGAAGATACAAGGCTCTCCTCAAACGCTTAAATCGGCGGCCTATTATAATATTGGAAACAGCGCCTTTGAGAAATCACAGTATGCGCAAGCGGCGGCGGCCTATAGAAATTCGCTTATTCTTAACCCCAATAACCCAGAAGCGGCCCACAATTTGGCGGTGGCTCTTCATTATCTAAAACACCCGCCTCCCCAGAAGAAAAATCAGAAAAAAAACAATCCTCAGAATAAAAAAGGGGGTGGCGGAAATCCTCCTCCCCCGCCGCCGCGCCCATCCTCATCGCAACAAAATCAGAATCAGCAGCAAAGCGGTCAATCTCAAAGCCAGCTTTCTAAAGATGATCTTCGCCGAATTTTAAGCTCGGTCACGGATAAAAAGCCGAACGCAAATCAACAACTACAAAAAGGTAGCCCGTCCAAGGCTCCAGACGGAGAAGACTGGTGATGAAAAAAAATAAAAACGGCAGGGTTTTATTTGCCTTAATCGGATGTTTTCTCTTGATGCCCTGCGCTCAGGCCAACGCCCAAGTCGCTATTCACGCGGATGTCAATAAAGCCATCGTCTCTCTCAACGAACAAATCACTCTCACTGTTTCAGTCACGGGTTCAGGCGGTTCCATCCCTGATCCTCAAATTCCTCTCCTTTCCAATTTCAGCGTCTACTCCTCAGGAAAAAGCCAATCCATTTCGATTATGAATGGACAGATGGAAACAGACACTGCATATACCTATGTCCTTGTGCCGCGTTTTGTCGGGAAAGGAACTATTCCTCCAATTTCGATTAGCTACGGAGGGCGCAGATACGAGACCCATCCGATTGTCATCGAAGTCTCATCCCATGGCGCGGCGCCTTCCGGAGGAGGAACTTCGGTTCAAGCCTCTCCCGGAGTGAGCGTGCAATCGGCTTCCGGATATAATTACGCCCGCAACCGCGCTCCTGCGAACCCCGATGTTTTTGTCAAAGCCACTGTCGACAGAAAGAAAGTGTATGTCAACGAACAGACAACTCTTTCTGTTAGATTCTTCACGGCGGTCAGCCTTGCCGGAAGCCCGCAATACACGCCTCCTAAACTCTCGGGATTTATTTCAGAAGAGTTGCCTCCACAAAGAAATGGAAGAACCACGATCAACGGACGAGACTATTACTATTCCGAAGTCAAACTCGCTCTTTTCCCAGTTCAAGCGGGAAAACTTGAAATAGGCCCGGCCACGGTCAACTGCCGCATTGAAAAGAGCCTCGCGATCGATCCATTTTCTCAAAGTTTCATCAACAACATCTTTTCCGGACAATTGGGAATGGAACAGCCGGAAACCCTTCACTCGGAACCCTTGATTTTAACGGCCTTGCCGCTCCCAGAAAAAGGAAAACCCGCCAATTTTTCCGGGGCTGTGGGAAACTTTTCAATATCGGCTTCGGTCGACCGAACGCGCGTGAACGTCGGAGATGCGGTCAATCTGACGATGGTAGTGTCAGGGCAAGGCAACTTAAAAAGCTTGGACTCTCCCTCGATTCCTGCCATGCCCGATTTTCACGTCTATGATACGGTCAACTCAATCAATCTTGACAAAAAAAATGACATTCTCCAGGGAAGCAAAATCTTTAAAACCGTCCTGGTCCCAAGAATCTCGGGAACGCTGACAATTCCGAAAATCCCTTTTTCTTTCTTTAATCCAAAAACGCGTTCCTATCAAACTATTTATTCGCCAAGTATTACTCTCCATGTAGAGAAAGGTGCGCCCGGATCAAACACGGGGAATGTCTCCAATTTTGCGGCTTCAGCCGCGCAAGAGGTTTCCACGATTTCAGAAGACATTCGCTATCTCAAGCCCTATCAAAAAGTGTCCTTGCCTGAGAGATTCT
>JAJZJF010000045.1 GCA_021810245.1 bacterium | reverse complement strand
CGAGGCTCATATTTCTTTTCCTTAATAAAGCGCGCGGCGGCGACCGGCATTAAAAACGCGCAGGAACCCATCATGATGGGAAAAGCCGCCTTTGGATTCATCCCTAAAAGGCTGACCAGGATCATGCAGGGGGCGTAGAGCCCGATTCCCAGGGTCATCAAGGCTCCTAAAATGAAATTGCCTAAAACGGCGATCAGAAGTTTCAGCCCCCAAAGACTTTCAGAGACTCCTCCGGGCGGAAATAGTCCGAGATTGGAAGCCAGAAAAATGCCGGCCGCGACAAAAAG
Organism: bacterium; assembly: GCA_021810245.1. Classification (GTDB taxonomy): domain Bacteria; phylum Elusimicrobiota; class Elusimicrobia; order UBA1565; family UBA9628; genus JAKAQV01. The sequence goes on along the minus strand of JAJZJF010000045.1, from coordinate 13,577 downwards.
AGCGATTCCCATGCCGATTTGAATTTTGCGGCGAGAAAGCGAGGCGACGATGCCCGATCCCAACCAGGCACCGGTGATGGCGGCGGCAATCATCAAGACCAAGGTTTTCCCTTCCACCGAGACAATGGCGATGAAGATGAAGGCCTCAAGAAAGGTCGGTATCGTGTGGCCGACATTGAGAGTTCCGGGGATATTTTCATCGGAAACCGTCTTGGTGATTTTAAAAAGGGCGGTGGTGGTGGCAAAAGAGCCGATTCCCAGCGTGTCGAAAAAATCGGTTATAAAACCGATGGCCGTTTCTGCGAGAGTGGGCATGGAGAAGCGCGAAAAACCGTTGCCCGATAAGAGGGATTGAATCCAGATAAAAATAAAACCAATTCCAAAAAGTCCTAGGGCGACAAATAGCGCGAATTTAAGAGACATTGAATAGAGGATAACACTTTCATTAATGGAATTTTAACGCCCGGCTCTGTTAGGATAAAGAGGTATGGCAAACTACAGCTATATCGTCTCGGGCGTCTTGGTCATCCTGTTATTGATTTATATGCTCTTTGCCTTGTTTAAGCCGGAGTGGTTCTAGGAATTTTATGACGATTAACGATTGGATTCAAATCGGGGTCTATCTTGGGGTTCTGCTTGTCTTGGTTAAGCCCCTGGGCCTTTATATGGCCAAAATTTTCGAGGGAGAATGGCCCGGCTCTCGCGTTTCTTCTCTTGTGGAACGCCCGCTCTATCGCCTGTTTGGAGTCGACGACTCATCTGAGATGAATTGGAAGTCCTATGCCGTTTCCATGCTTCTCTTTAATTTTTTCGGCTTTGTCTTTGTCTATGCCTTAGAAAGGTTTCAGTTTTATTTGCCGCTGAACCCTCAGAAATTCGCGGGAGTTCCTCCGGATTTGGCGTTTAACACCGCGGTTAGTTTTGTGACCAACACCAATTGGCAGGCTTATGGGGGCGAGACGACCATGAGCTATTTGACCCAGATGGCGGCCCTAACCACCCAGAACTTCGTTTCGGCGGCCTCCGGCATGGCGGTCTTAATTGCCTTAATTCGCGGGATCACCCGCAAGCAGACGGAGTGGTTGGGAAATTTCTGGGTTGATTTAACGCGCGGCGTCCTTTATATTCTGTTGCCGCTCTCTTTTCTCCTGGCCCTGGCTTTAATTTCCCAAGGCGTCATCCAGAACTTCAGCCCTTATCGCCGAGCCTCCATTGTCGAGCCTTTTAAAGGCGACGCGGGAAAAATGGTCCAAGATGAACTAATCCCGATGGGGCCAGCCGCTTCTCAAATCGCGATTAAACAATTGGGCACTAACGGCGGAGGTTTTTTTAACGCCAATTCCGCCCATCCCTTTGAAAATCCCACCCCGCTGTCAAATTTTTTAGAGATGCTCGCCATTCCCCTCATTGCGGCGGCTTTATGCTACAGCTTTGGCGTCATGGTTAAAGACCTTAAACAAGGATGGGCGCTTCTTGCGGCAATGTTTTTAATTTTCATTCCGCTTCTTTTAATAGCCGTTCATTCCGAGCGGGCGGGAAACCCGGCTTTTGCGCCCTTGGGTGTCGATCAAGCGGCGGGCAACATGGAGGGAAAAGAAGTTCGCCTTGGCGCCGTTAATTCAGCCTTGTGGGGGACGGTGACAACCGCGACCTCTAACGGTTCTGTCAATTCCATGCATGATTCCTTTATGCCTTTAGGCGGTTTTGTGACTCTTTTTATGATGCAGTTAGGCGAGGTCATTTTTGGCGGAGTCGGCTGCGGGCTCTACGGGATGCTCGCCTTTGTCTTTGTGGCGGTCTTTGTCGCGGGCCTCATGGTGGGGCGCACTCCCGAATATTTGGGAAAAAAGATAGAGAGTTTTGAGATGCAAATGGCTTCGGTCGTCATTTTGATCATGCCGGCCATTGTCTTAGGAGCGACCGCGATTGCGGTTAGCTGCGAGGTTGGAAAATCCGCCGTTTCAAACCCCGGATCGCATGGCTTTAGCCAGATTCTCTATGCTTTTACTTCGATGGGAAATAACAATGGAAGCGCTTTTGCTGGGCTTAACGCCGATAACCCTTTTTATAATATCCTAGGAGGCTGGGTGATGCTTTTAAGCCGGTTTTGGGTGAAAATTCCTGTCTTGGCCATGGCGGGGTCTCTTGCGCGGAAAAAGATCATTCCCTCTGGTCCCGGAACTTTGCGGACTTCTTCCGGCTTATTTATCGGACTGTTAATCGGGGTTATTCTCATTGTCGGAGTTTTGTCGTTCGTGCCCGCCTTGGCCTTGGGCCCCATCGCGGAATATTTTGGAATGGCCCGGATATGAAACCAACAGTCAAAAAGAAGTCTTTGTTTGACCCTCCGCTGCTTAGGCAGGCGACGCTAGATTCTTTTATCAAATTATCGCCGCGCAATCAGATGCGAAATCCGGTGATGTTTTGCGTTTTCGTCGGGGCGATTTTAAGCTCGGGCTTGTTTGTCCAAAGCCTTTTGGGAACCGGCGAAGCCCCTTCCGGTTTTATCCTTCAGATTTCACTGTGGCTGTGGTTTACCCTTTTGTTCGCCAATTTCGCCGAAGCGATGGCGGAGGGGCGGGGCAAGGCTCAGGCGGAGAGTTTAAGAAAGGCCCGAAAGGAGGTCAAGGCCAAAAAATTGAGTTCTCCTCAAAAAGATGCGGATTTTGTCGTCGTCTCTTCATCGGAGCTTCGCTCTGGAGATATTGTCCTGGTTCAAGCGGGAGACTTTATTGCGGGAGATGGAGAAGTCATCGAGGGAATCGCATCGGTCAATGAAAGCGCGATTACTGGGGAAAGCGCTCCGGTCATCCGGGAAAGCGGCGGAGACCGCAGCGCCGTGACCGGAGGGACCTTGGTTTTGTCCGATTGGATTATCGTTAAAATCACCGCCAATCCCGGCGAGGCCTTTTTAGATAGGATGATTTCGTTAGTCGAAGGCGCCAAACGGCAAAAAACTCCCAATGAAATCGCCCTCAATATTTTACTGGCGGCGTTGACCATTATTTTCTTGCTGGTCTGTTCGACCCTTCTTCCCTTTTCCATTTATAGCGCGGGCGTCTCCGGCCATGGAACTCCCGTTACGATCACAGTTTTAATCGCCCTCTTTGTCTGTTTGGCGCCGACGACTATCGGCGGCCTTTTATCAGCCATTGGGGTTGCGGGCATGGACCGAATGATTCAGGCCAACGTCATCGCGACCTCGGGAAGAGCCGTTGAGGCGGCGGGAGACGTAGACATCCTTTTATTGGATAAGACCGGAACAATCACTCTCGGCAATCGCCAAGCTGTCGAGTTGATTGCGGCTCCCGGAGTTTCAGAGAGCGATCTGGCCGATGCGGCTCAATTATCCTCTTTGGCGGATGAGACTCCCGAGGGGCGCAGTATTGTCGTCTTGACTAAAGAGCGTTATGGAATTAGGGCCCGGCAGTTGCGGGAATTGGGGGCGAGTTTCATTCCTTTTAGCGCGCGCACCCGGATGAGCGGCGTCAATATCCAAGACCGCGCGATCCGCAAAGGCGCTGCCGAGGCGATAGAGGCTTTTATCCAAGGCCAAAACGGGGTTTATCCCGCGGAGGTTAAAGAATTAGTCGAAAAAGTCGCCAGGCAGGGAGAAACCCCCTTGGTTTTTGCCGACGGTTCCAAGGTCTTGGGGATTGTTCGCTTAAAGGATATCGTCAAAGGCGGCATTCGAGAGAGATTTGCCGATTTAAGAAAAATGGGGATTCGGACCATCATGGTGACCGGCGACAATTCTTTGACCGCTGCGGCCATTGCCGCGGAAGCGGGGGTGGATGATTTTCTCGCCCAAGCCTCTCCGGAAGCGAAACTCCGCTATATTCGTGATCTCCAAAAAGAAGGGCGGCTGGTCGCGATGACGGGAGATGGAACCAATGACGCTCCGGCCTTGGCTCAAGCGGACGTGGCGGTGGCGATGAATACGGGAACACAGGCGGCCAAAGAGGCGGGGAATATGGTAGATTTAGATTCCAACCCGACCAAGCTCATTGAAATTGTCGAAATCGGAAAACAATTATTGATGACTCGCGGCGCCTTGACGACTTTTAGCATCGCCAATGATATCGCGAAATATTTCGCCATCATCCCAGCGGCGTTTGTGGGCGTTTATCCCGCTTTAAACGCGCTCAATATCATGCATCTTTCAAGCCCTGAAAACGCTATTCTCTCCGCCGTCATTTTTAACGCCCTTATCATCGTCTTTCTTATTCCCCTGGCCTTAAGAGGTGTGCGCTATCGCCATGTTCCCGCCGAAGAGCTTTTGCGCCGTCACGTTTTGATTTACGGCTTGGGCGGCCTTATCGTTCCCTTTGTTGGAATTAAGCTTATTGACCTTATTTTGCGGTGGATTTAAAATGACAGCGAAAGAAATTCAAAATCAAAGCATCGTTGCTCTTAAGGTCATCTGCGTTTTTACGATTTTATTGGGGCTTTTCTATCCCGCTCTTGTGACCGCGTTTGGTCAAGTTTTGTTTCCCAAGCAGGCTCAAGGCAGCTTGATTGTGGATAACGGCCAGGTTCGAGGCTCGGCTTTGATTGGTCAATTCTTTGATGGGAATAATTACTTTTGGGGAAGGCCTTCAGCGACCAGTCCTGATCCTTATAACAGCGCTTCGTCTTCAGGCTCTAATTGGGGGCCCAATAATCCTGCGCTTTGGGCGGCGGTTAAACAGCGGGTTTCTTTGTATCTTAAAAATAATCCGGGCTTAAGCGGAATTCCGGCGGATTTAGTGACCGCTTCTGGAAGCGGCCTTGATCCTGACATCAGCCCCGAAGCCGCTTTTTTTCAGGTCAAAAGAGTCGCTCACTCGCGGGGAATTTCCGAGGCCATGGTTCAAAAACTAATCCAAACCCACATTCAAAAGCGGCAATGGGGTTTTTTAGGCGAGCCGCGGGTCAATGTTTTACTCCTTAATACGGCTCTAGACCAAATTTCCAAAAATTCCCCGGTTTCAAGATAGTCATTGCCTCTTGCCTCAAGGGGGCCGAATCGCTACAATGGTAAAAAGATGCCTGAGCGCCCAAATCCCGAAGAAATTCTATCCCAGGTTCAACAAGAAGAAAACACCGAGCTTTTAGGAAAGCTCAAGGTTTTTTTAGGGGCCGCTCCCGGAGTGGGGAAAACCTTTTCGATGTTGGAGGCTGCCCGCCTTAAACAAGAAGAGGGTCTTGATGTGGTGGTGGGCGTTGTCGAAACTCATGGGCGCGAGGAAACTCAAGAGCGCCTGGCCGGCCTTGAGGTTTTGCCGCGAAAAAAAATCCTGTATCACAATGTCGAACTTCTTGAATTCGATCTTGACGCGGCAATCAGGCGCGCTCCAGCGTTGATTTTGGTTGACGAGCTCGCTCATTCCAATGCCCCAGGCTCTCGCCATGTCAAACGCTGGCAGGACGTTCAGGAACTCTTGGCCTGCGGAATTGACGTTTACACGACGGTCAATATCGGACATCTGGAAAGCCTTAACGACGTCGTTTCCCAGATTACTGGAGTGAGGATTCGGGAGACTATTCCCGATTCGATTATCGAAAAAGCCGCCTCGGTTGAACTCGTCGATTTGCCGCCGGAGGAATTGATTGAGCGTTTACAAGACGGGAAGGTTTATCTTAGCGACCAAGCGCGAATCGCGGAAAAGAATTTCTTTAAGATTGGAAATCTAACGGCGCTTAGAGAATTGGCGCTGCGGATGACGGCGGAAAGAGTCAACGCCCAGGTTCAAGCGCGGCGGGGAAAAGAGCCGGATGGAAAAACCTGGCCCACTACTGAAAGAATCCTTGTCTGCGTAGGGCCGGGACCGGGATCGGCAAAACTGGTTCGGGCGGGTAAGAGAATGGCCGCGGCTTTGCGCGCGGAATGGACGGCGGTTTTTGTTGATTCGGCGAAAAGAATTTCTTCTCTCACATTTAGAGACGCGGCCATCGAGAATTTAAGGCTGGCTGAGAAATTGGGCGCTGAGACGATTACTCTGACCGGGATAGATGTCGCCGAGGAAATCGTCAGCTTCGCCCGCTCTAAAAACGTCACTAAGATTATCATCGGAAAAAACGCGAAAAAAAGTTTCAAGGATTATTGGAAAGGTCAGGACCTTCTTGATGAGGTGATTCGTAAAAGCGGGGAGATCGAAGTTTGCGTGGCGATGGGAAGTTCCGAGGGAGTCGTTAAAAAGACGGCTGAGGAAGCGCGGGAAAAATTGTCCTTGGTTAATTATGGAATTGCTTTTGGCGTTTTTCTCTTGTGCACGCTGGTTTCTTTTTTGGTCTATGCGCATTTGTCCCTCATTAACATCATCATGATCTATTTGCTGGGAACGGTCGTCGTCGCCGCTCGGGGAGACCGTTGGGTATCGATTTGGATGTCGGTCTTAAGCGTTTTGGCCTTTGATTTCTTTTTTGTCTCTCCGCGCTTTAATTTCGCCGTTTCAGACGGACAGTATGTCTTGACCTTTTTGATTGTGCTTGCCGTCTCTCTTTTAATTAGTCATTTATCCAGCGCAATTCGCCGCCAGGCCGAAATCGCCCAGATTAACGAAAGGCGGACCGCGGCTCTTCACGGTTTAAGCCGCCGCTTAGCGGTGGCCCTTGGGACCGAAAATATCCTTTCCGTCGCGGTTCCGTACCTGGCGGAGGTTTTTGACGGCTCGGCCGCAGTTTTTCTCCCGGATTCAAAGGGAAATCTGGTTTTAAAAGAAGCGGCTCCCAAGGAAGAAAAAGCCGACGCCAAGGAACTGACCATCGCCCAATGGGTGTATGATATCGGACAGTCGGCGGGGTTTGGGACTCAAACCCTTCCGTTTCTGGACGCGATCTATTTGCCTCTCAAGGGATCCAATGCCTTGGTCGGGGCCTTGAGGCTGAAGTCAAAAGATAAAAACAGGCTTTTGATTCCGGAACAGCTTTTCCTGCTGGAAGCCTTTAGCAATCAAATCGCCTTGGCTTTGGAGGTTTATCGCCTTCAAGAGACCACGCGACAATCCCAAATTGAGATTGAATCGGAGAAGATGAGAAATTCGCTTCTTAGTTCGGTCTCTCACGATCTGAGGACTCCCTTGGCGGCGATTATCGGTTCGGCTTCAACTCTGTTGGAAAGAGATTCCTGGACGGATATCAAGGCGGCCAAGAATCTCATTAAAAACATCTATGATTCCGGATTAAGCTTAAGCCGCTTGGTTGGAAATCTATTGCATGCGACCCGGCTTGATGCCGGAGCGATTCCTCTTAACCGCAGAAAAGTCTCCTTGGATGAAATTCTGGAATCGGCTATCCACAAGCTCGAGGCGGTCTTGGCGGGAAAAGCTTTTAACATTGATATTCCGAAAGATTTTCCGTTAATTCCAGTCGACGACGTTCTTTTTGAGCAAGTTTTTATCAATCTGTTGGATAACGCGGCTAAATACGCCCCCGCCGATTCTCCGTTGGATATCAGCGCTTCCGTTGAGGGCGGGCAATGCTTGATTCAAATCGCCGATCGCGGGCCGGGACTCGATCCCCAGGAAGCGGAACAAATTTTTGACAAGTTTTACCGCGGATCCCAGGCAAAGCAAAAAGTTGGGACCGGGCTTGGCTTGACTATTTGCCGCGCCATTGTCAAAGCCCACGGGGGGAAAATTTGGGTCGAGAATCGCGAGGGCGGAGGCTCCGTTTTTAAAATCTTGATTCCTTTGGTTGAATCTCATGCCTGAAATTGTTTTGCTCATAGAAGATGACTCTGCTATTCGGCGTTTTGTCTCGGCGTCTTTGTCCGACCAGGGGTTTAAGACGCTTGAGGCCGTCACCGGGAAAACGGGCTTAGAATATTTGGTTTCGCATAAGCCGGATTTGGTCCTTTTGGATTTAGGGCTTCCGGATGGGAGCGGAATGGAGGTCCTCAGGCGTATTCGGGAGTGGTCCCGTGTTCCTGTTATCATTATTTCCGCGCGGGGGCAAGAAGGGGACAAGGTCGCGGGGCTTGACGCCGGCGCGGATGATTATTTGAGCAAGCCCTTCGGCGCGGCCGAGTTATTGGCGCGAATCAGGGTTTCTCTTAGGAGATTTAAAACCGATGGAAGTGATTTCCCTGTTTTTAAGACCGGAGATCTCAAGGTTGATCTCTCCAAACGCCGGGTTTGGATCGGTAAAAAGGAAATTCACCTGTCCCCCATTCAATATAAGATTCTCAGCATCTTAGTTCGAGACGCGGGAAAAGTCGTTACGCGAGAGCATATCCTTGAGGAAGCTTGGGGGCCGGATAAGGACGCTGGAATTGACTCCGTGCGCATTTACATGCATCAATTGAGGAAAAAAATAGAAAAAACCCCGCTAAGGCCTCGATATCTTAAAACCGAACTGGGGGTGGGTTATCGGATGATTACCGACGAGGAGAGAACTCCCGGCTCTTGACATCACGTGCGAGTCCTGCTATCCTATCCATAGAGAAGAGAGAATGCGTTGCCGCCGAAAATCATTTTCACAGCGAGGTCAATAAAATGTCAGAAATTCAATTAACGGATGCTGGTTTTGAAAAAGACGTCATTCAAAGCGTGGAGCCGGTTTTAGTCGATTTTTGGGCGCCGTGGTGCGGCCCATGCAGGATGCTTGCTCCCGTTGTCGAGGAATTGGCCAAGGAATACGCCGGGAAAATTAAGGTTGGCAAGCTCAACACCGATGAACATCAAAATACCGCCAGCCGCTATCAAATTTCCGCGATTCCAACCCTTTTATTTTTTAAAGGCGGAAAGGTGGCAGAGCAGTTGGTGGGACTTCACTCGAAGGCCGAAATCAAGAAGATTCTCGATAACCTCATTTCTGTCCCGCAGCATTGATTTAGACGCCGTGGCGTTCCCGCTCCGCCTCTCCTAAAGGCGGGGCGGGCCGATTTAGCTGTCCAGTTTCTCTTTTACATCCTATGAAGCCCCGTATTTATCTTATCGACGCTCATGCCTATCTCCATCGGGCTTATCACGCCTTGCCGCCTTTAACCAATGCGGCCAAGGAACCGGTGGGAGCGCTTTACGGCTTTGCTCGGGCGCTGATTTTAATTCTGAAAAAGGAAAAGCCGGATTTTATCGCCATTTGTTTTGACTCTCCCGGGCCGACCTTTAGACACGAGATATATAAAGAATATAAAGCCACTCGAAAGAAAATAGACGAAGATCTCTTGGTTCAATTGCGCGCGGCGCCCGGCCTTGCCGAAGATATGGGTTTTCCCTGTTTGGCCTATCCCGGCTATGAGGCCGATGATTTAATGGCGACAATGGCCAGCCGCGCCGAACAAGAAGAAATTGACGCGGTTTTAGTCACGGGAGATAAAGATGCCCTTCAAATGGTGGGCGGAGGGGTCAAGGTTTTGCGCGATGTAAATAAAGGGGAGTGGATGGACGCGAGCGGAGTTCAAAAAAAATTGGGGGTTTCGCCTAGCTCAGTCGTGGACTACTTGGCCTTAATTGGAGATTCTTCCGACAATGTTCCTGGCGTTCCCGGTATCGGGCCTGTGACGGCGGTAAAATTGATCCACCAATATGGAAACTTGAAGCGGATTTTTCATGCGGCGGATTCGGGAGATTCGGCCCTTAACCCGCGAGCGGCGCATTCTCTGATTAAAGGGAAGGAATCCGCGTCGGCCGCGGTTAGGCTTTTGGAGCTTAAGAAAGACGTCCCGCTTAAACTCAAGCCTTCCCAGTGCGTCTATTCTCAGTCGGATCCGGGGAAATTGAAAAGCAGTTTTGAGCGCTTAGGCTTTAATTCCCTGTTGCAAGAATTTTCTCTTGAGGAAAAAAACGGAGAAGTTTCAACTGGTGAATTGGGGAAAGAATCTTTTGTTTTTGAAGAGACGGATTTGAGCCATTTAAAGCCGGCTTTCAAGCAGGCTCGCGAGATTGCCTTGGCCGTTTCTTTTGAATCTGGCGACGCAATCCTTGCCTTGGCCTTGCCGGATCGCCGGGTTTCTTTTCTCAAAAGCGCTGAAATCCGGAAACATAAGAACGATTTATCCGAGATTTTTCAGGGTTCGGCCCTTAAGACCGCCTATGACCTTAAGGAAATTTATTCTTTTTCGATAGAGATGAATTTGCCGCAGCCGTCTCCCGCTTTTGACGTTCGAATGGCGGCCTATTGCCTTAATCCAGTGAGGCCCAGAGAAGGCGCCTTAGATAAAAAATCGAGTTGGAAAGAGCGCGTTTTTTGGGAACTGGAGCGGGCTTTAAACGCCGGTTCGGTTAAAGACCGGCTTAAAGAAGAAGGGGTTTTTCATATTTACCAAGACATTGAATTTCCCTTGACTCATGTCTTGGCTTTAATGGAACGGGAGGGGATTGGGGTCGATCAGCCCTATTTGGAAAAACTTTCCAAGGAATTTGACGAAAAAATTGCCGCTCTTCAAGAGGAAATTAATCGGGAAGCGGGGTTTCCCTTGAACGTAAATTCCCCCAAACAACTGGCCGAGCTTTTATTCGATAAATTGTCTCTTCCCGTCATCCATAAGACCGCCAAGGGTGGCCGCTCAACCGATGAAGATTGCCTGAGTGTCCTAGCCCAACAACATCCTTTGCCGGCGAAGATTTTGGAATTTCGAGAAGCCTTTAAACTTAAATCCACCTATATTGATGGTCTTTTGTCTCGCATTGATCCGGAAACTGGGAGAATTCACACCCATTTTGATCAAGCGGGGGCGGAGACCGGCAGGTTGTCGAGCTCCAACCCCAACTTGCAAAATATTCCGATCCGGACTGAAGCGGGACAGAAAATTCGCCGCGCCTTTATCGCGGCCAAGAATTGGCGGCTGGTCTGCGCCGATTATTCCCAAATTGAATTAAGAGTTTTAGCTCATGTTTCGAAAGACTTGTCCTTAAAACAATCTTTCGCGGAAAACGAAGACATTCATGCCCAGACCGCTGCGGCCATTTTCCATCTGCCTCTTGAAAAGGTGGACGCGGAGATGCGAAGGCGGGCAAAAGCGGTCAATTTCGGAATCGTTTACGGCCAGACGGCTTTTGGCCTCGCGCAGGAACTTCAGATACCGCAGGCAGAAGCTTCTTCGATTATCAAGAGATATTTTGAGCGTTATCACGGGGTTTCGCGCTGGATTGAGCAGAATTTAGCCGAGGCTAAAAAAGAAAAAAAGACCAGGACCTTCTTGGGGCGGGTGCGCTATTTGCCGGAACTGGACGCCAAGAATGCGGTCCTGCGCCAATACGCGGAAAGAGCCGCGCGCAACACCCCGGTTCAAGGCGCGGCCTCTGACATCATTAAAATCGCGATGATTCAAATCGCTCGGAATTTGTCCGCGAAAAACGAATTCCAAGCCAAGATGCTTTTGCAGATACACGATGAACTAGTCTTTGAGGTTCCAGACCAAGAAGTGGAGCCCTTTTCTCGTTGGGTCAAAAAGAAAATGGAGAACGCCGTTTCCTTGGATGTTCCCTTGGTCGTGTCGGTTAAGGCCGGACGCAATTGGCGAGATTTGGAGGTTATAAGATGAGTCCCGAAGTTTTTTCCCATGAGCCAATGAGTTATAGGCGTCTTCCCCCGGCTCTCAAAGCTCTGATTATCGCCAATGTCGCCGTTTTTATCGTCGCGACCTTGGTGGGAAATTCGTTTTTTGACCTATTTGGTTTGGTGCCCCACCGCGTTCTGGCCGATCGTTGGGTTTGGCAGCCTCTTTCGTATCTATTCGTTCATGGAAGCATCATGCATTTGCTTCTCAATTTATTCGCGCTTTGGATGTTCGGCGTTCCGGTTGAGGCGCAGTGGGGCCCGAGAGATTTCTTAAAATACTATTTTATTTGCGGCCTTGGCGCGGCGGCGGCCTCTATTATTTTATCACCCCATTCGATGTCTCCCGTGATCGGCGCCTCAGGAGCCATTTACGGGCTTTTAGTCGCTTTTGCGATGCTTTATCCCGACGCCGTGGTTTATCTTTATTTTTTAATTCCAGTCAAAGCGGCCCATGTGGCGATTTTGTTTGGCTTGGTCGAATTTTTCGCCGGAGCGACCAATGCCACTCCAGGGATTGCGCGTTTCGCTCATTTGGGAGGAATGATCACGGGTTACCTCTATCTCAGATGGTGGTGGGTCTTAAAGATTAAGGTTAAATCTTTATGGAGAGATTCCTTCTCTCAGGGCGCTATCAGACCCGGAATTAGACGCGCCGTTAACCCGCCTTCTCGCGGAGAGAGCGCCTCCCAGGATAATCTCGATTCCTCGATGACGGAAGTCGACAAGATTCTAGATAAAATTTTAGTTAGCGGCATTGATTCTTTAACGGAAGAAGAAAAGGCGATTATGCGCCGCTATTCCAACAAAGGAGGCAATGCTTAGTGGAGAGGCGCTTCCTCGTGGGGCTAACGGGCGGCATGGGCTCTGGAAAAACGGAAGCTCTTCGCCAATTTTCAGCCTTGGGGGCTGTGACGATTTCTCTTGATGAGATCGCGCGCGCGCAAGCTCTTCCAAACGGCCGGGCTTTTTCAAAAATTGTCAGGGCCTTTGGCTTGGGGATTTTAGATGAGGCCGGGCATATTGATCGCAGGAAATTGGCTCGGCAGGTTTTTTCTAGCAGCGCTGCGCGCAAGCGTTTGGAAAACTTGACGCATCCGTTAATCTTAAAAGAAATGCGTAGGCTTATGAGCCAGTCCTCTGGAATCGTGGTCGCGGACGTTCCGCTTCTCTTTGAGGGCGGTCATGAAAAATATTTTGACGCGACGATGGCCATTCTCGCGCCTATTTCTCTGCGGCTTTTCCGTGTTTCAAAAAGAGACTCATTTTCGCTTTCGGAGATAAAAAAAAGGATGTCTTCCCAGATTTCGGATAAAGAACGCAAGAAACGCGCGGATATCGCGATCAATAATGAGGGCAACTTAATCGGCTTTCGTCGGAAAGTCGCCGAATATTACCAGGCTTTTTGTCTGATGGCAAAAGCCAAGATAGGATCATCAGGAGAATAAGTATGGAAACGACAGCTCAAGGTTCGCCGGCCCAAAACCCGCCGCAAGCTCAAAATCCCCAGCCCGCAGTCGCTCATTTGGATGCGACTCAACTTTCCAAAATGACGGTTTCAGGTCTTTCTCAAATCGCCAAGGATTTGAAAATAGAGGGCGTCTCTGGGCTTCGGAAACAAGAGATGATCGCCAAAATCCTTGAAGGTCAGTTAAAGGCCAACGGGATGATTTATGACGAGGGCGTGCTTGAAATTTTGCCGGACGGCTTTGGCTTTTTGCGCTCCCAGGATTATAACTATCTGCCGGGCCCCGATGATATTTATATCTCGCCTTCCCAGATTAAGCGTTTTGGCCTTCGTAAAGGCGACACGGTCGGCGGACATGTCAGGCCGCCCAAAGATGGAGAGAGATTCTTCGCTCTTTTACAGGTTAAAAAAATCAACGGGGTCGAAGCGGAAACGCTTAAAGATAGGACGTTTTTTGACAACTTGACCCCGCTTCACCCCAATCAGCGATTTACTCTTGAAACGGATCGAATGGAATTAACAACTCGCTTGATGGACTTAATTTCTCCCATCGGCAAAGGCCAAAGAGGTTTGATCGTCGCTTCTCCCAAGACCGGAAAGACGGTCATTCTCCAAAAAATCGCCAATG
>JAJZJF010000044.1 GCA_021810245.1 bacterium | reverse complement strand
TGGAAGTGGGCACGAGAGGCATCGCTATTCCGGAAGGAACCTCGCGGCCCGCGAAATCCTGGGCCGCGGCTTGATAGGCCCCGATTCCAGGCGCCAGCATCGCGATCAAGGCGCATAAGGCCCCCGACAAAACTTTTTTCACATTCTTGATTTGATCATACCTCACATTTATTGCTATGGCTTAGGGTACCATTCTCCGACGAAAATGACATGGGCCAAAAGGCCTAGGTGGGTGACAGCAAAGGACCTATATGAAAAGAAGGTTGAGATAATGCACGATTTTAATTTTTTATTGCGTTGACGGCGATGTTTTGTTATCATCATTAAGAGCCTTAGCGCTCCATTTGGGAGATGACAGCTGAAATTTCTATGAAACAAGAGACGACTCATTCTAAACTCGACGTTGAAAAATTATCCGAGGGCCTTTTTAAGGTCAAGATTCGGGACGGTAAGGGGTTTTTCAAAATTGGAGTCGAGAAGCGCCCAGAAGAAGCCAATTCCTTGTTTTTAGAAATCAATGGGTCCCGCAAATTTGAAATAGGAAACGACTGCGATACCTGCCATTTTTGGTTTAAGCTTCTTAACGATCCGCGTTTGTCGAATCAAAAAAAGATAGCCAATCTGCCTAAAAGTTTTCAGACCCCGCGCCCTCTAGATGAGCCGCTGATTCGGGAGATGGAGCCTCTTTTGGAATTGATGGAAAAAGGGGAATATGATGTTTTTGACGTCACCCTGCCCTTGAGCGGGCCTTATTCAGGGGATGACGAGGGATCCTATTTTTTTAATAACGAGTTCCTCGAGATTTGGGATATCGAAAATCCGCGAGAAGAGGGCATTCTTCCGGGTTGGAACTTTTATGAAAGCGCGCGTCCGCGGGTTTTCCGGCATACAGAATCAAACTTGCTGGAGAAACAATTCGATTTTATTATTCCCCTCATTCAAAGGGATTCTCTTAATGAAGAGTACGTTAAGATTTATCAAGAAATGATCGCTGGCGGCGATCGTCCGCGAATACTTCTCTTGGGGCTTTATCAACGCCCGATTCCAAGTTCGGTCCAAAATGGAAAAGGGGCGAACTTCCATTCTTTCTTCGCCGGCTTTGTATTGGACGGCCATCATAAGCTGGCGGCTTATCGACGTGCGGGGGTTTCCGCGAGATTTTTAACGATTTTATCCCATAAGGCGAGTAAATACTTCCTTCTTCCGGAAGAAGGAACCGCGGTCAAGCAGAAATTTGAAGAAAGACTTTCCGCGCTGGCCCATTAAATTTCTCCACGCCGGAATTTTGTAGAATAAAGGGACGGTTAAACTTCTCATTTGACTGTCAGGAGAAAAAATATGTCTCACTCGAGCAGACTAGAATCCGGTTTTACAGGCCATCCCAAAGCTTCAAACAACTCTCGGTCTTCCGGGATCGTTAAAATATCCGATTATTTCGGATGCAACGTCTTCGGTCCGGAAACGATGAAACTCCTTCTCCCTAAAGAGATTTACCGCAAACTTCAAGATTCCATCCAGAACGGGAAAAAAGTGGATATCGATGTGGCCAACGCGGTCGCTTTGGCGATGAAAAAATGGGCGGTTTCAAAAGGCGCCACTCATTATTGCCATTGGTTTCAACCGATGACCGGGGTCACCGCGGAAAAGCACGACAGTTTTATCGATCCGGTGGGAAATGGGAAGGTTTTGGAATCCCTTTTAGGAAAACAATTGGTGCAACAGGAACCGGACGCGTCGAGTTTCCCTAGCGGAGGTTTGCGCAGAACTTTTGAGGCGCGCGGATATACGGCCTGGGATCCGACTTCTCCCGCTTTCTTGATGGATGTTCCCGGTGGCGCCACTTTGTGTATTCCGACTATTTTTGTCTCTTACCGCGGAGAGTCTCTGGATACGAAAACTCCGCTTCTTCGCTCTCTTGACGCTTTGAACCGCACGGCCATGGGAGTTTTAAAATATTTCGATCCATCAGCGGGGAAGGTTTATTCGACCTTGGGAGCCGAGCAGGAATATTTTTTAATAGACCAGTCTTATTATGAGAATCGTTTTGATTTACTCTTGACCGGTCGAACGCTCTTTGGCGCGCCGTCTCCCAAAGGGCAGCAACTGGAAGACCAATATTTTGGATCGATTCGGGAGAGGGTCTTTGAATTCATGACGGATGCGGAAAGCGAGCTTTATAAGCTCGGGGTTCCTTTAAAAACCCGTCATAATGAAGTGGCCCCGAATCAATTTGAATGCGCGCCAGTCTTTGAGGAAACCAATGTCGCCGTTGACCACAACCAGATGGTGATGGACGTTCTAAAGCGAGTCGCCGCTCGGCACGGCTTGGCGTGTTTGCTTTATGAGAAGCCTTTTGCCGGGGTCAATGGGAGCGGAAAACATTGCAACTGGTCTTTGGCGACCGATAGCGGGAAAAATATTCTTTCCCCGGGGGACACCCCCCATGAGAATCTGCAGTTTTTGACCTTTCTTGTCTCAATCATCAAAGCCATTAAAGAGCATTCCGCCTTGTTGCGCGCTTCCATCGCCTCTTCCGGTAACGATCATCGCTTGGGCGCCAATGAAGCCCCGCCGGCGATCATGTCGGTTTTTCTGGGGGAGCAGTTGACTTCTGTTCTTGAGGACCTCGAAAAAGGCGTTACTTCCAAGGGAACCGATGCGGAATGGATGAACTTCGGAATTGATCATATTCCAGCGGTCCTTCGAGATAACACCGACCGCAACCGCACTTCTCCATTCGCTTTTACCGGAAACAAATTCGAGTTCCGCGCCGTGGGCTCGGCGTTCAACAATGCCGTTCCGCTGACAGTTTTAAACTCGATTGTGGCTTCGCAGTTAGTTGAGACGAAAAAAGAAATAGAGGCGCAGCTTAAACTCAAAAAGCCGCTCAAAGCCGCGGTCATTGAAGTGATTCGCAAAACCTATAAAGAGAGCAAATCCGTTTGTTTTGAAGGAAATAATTATTCTCCTGAATGGGCGAAAGAAGCCCAGAAGCGCGGTTTGCCTAATATTACCTCCACCCCTCATGCCCTGGAGGCATGGCGGTCTAAAAAATCGGTTGAGATGTTTGGGTCCCTCAAGGTTTTGTCTGAGTCCGAGGTGGAGTCGCGGTATCATGTCCTTCAAGACAAGTATTGGAAGGAAATTGATATCGAAGCCAAGGTCGTCATTGAAATGGTCCAGACACAATTTATTCCTGCCGCGGTTGAATATCAGACTCAATTGGCAGATTCTGTGTTGAAATTGGGAAAACTGGAAGACGGGAAAATAAAGGTTTCCTTTCAAAAAGAGCTTCTCAAAAAGGTGTCGCGCTTAATTGAAGAGTCTCAAGAGGGAATTGAGTTTCTTAAAACCCGAATGGAGAAGGCGGCCTCGTTAAGCGACGCCCATACTCTCGCCTTTTTCTATTGCGACGAGATTAAGCCTCTGTTTTCTCCCATCAGGAAAACCGTTGATGAGTTAGAAGGGCTGGTTCCCGACCATTTGTGGCCGGTCCCCAAATACCGAGAGATGCTGTTTATCCTTTAATGAATATCGATCAAGAGACTCTGGAAAAAAACGTCTGGGAAGCTCTTAAAACTTGTCAGGAGCCGGAACTTCGCAAAGACATCGTGTCTTTGAAAATGATCCAAAATCTCTCCATAAAAGAGGGAGTGGTTTCTTTTGATTATATTTTAACGACGCCGGCTTGCCCGCTCAAAATGGAAATGGAAGCCGAAGCCATGAGCGCGGTGCGAAAAGTTCCCGGGGTCGTGGATGTTCATATCCGAATGAGTCATGACGTCCAAAAAGACCCGCGGCTTGAGAATGTTTTGCCGCCGGGAATTAAAAATATCATCGCGGTTGGTTCTGGAAAAGGGGGAGTGGGAAAATCGACCGTTTCCGCCAATCTCGCTTTGGCCTTGGCTTTGGAAGGAGCTTCGGTCGGTCTTTTGGATGCTGATATTTACGGCCCCAATCAGCCACAGATGATGGGCGTGGGAAACCAAACTCCCGAGGTCGGTCCGGATAAAAAGATCATTCCGCTTGAATCTTTCGGGGTTAAGCTGATGTCGATGGGATTTTTGATGGATGCCGACGCTCCGGTTATTTGGCGCGGGCCCATGCTTCACAGCGCGGTCGTTCAATTTTTAAAGGATGTCGTTTGGGGGAACTTGGATTATTTGGTCATTGACCTGCCTCCGGGGACCGGAGATGTCCAGCTTTCTTTATGCCAATCAGCCCCGATTGTGGGAGCGGTGCTGGTGACCACTCCACAATCCATCGCTTTGTCGGATGTCCGAAAAGCGGCAGCGATGTTTGAAAAATTAAAAGTGCCCTTATTGGGGGTGATTGAAAATATGGGTAGTTTTGCCTGCCCCCATTGCGGAAAATCAAGTCATATTTTTTCAGAGGGTGGAGCTCGCTTTGTATCGGAAAAATATCAAATTCCCATCCTCGGAAATATTCCGCTGGATCCCGCGGTTTGTCAGGCCGGAGAATCGGGGCGCCCGGTGGTCACTCTTGAAAAATCCGCGACCGCCCAGGCTTTTCGCTCGCTGGCCCGGCAGGTGGCCGCCCGGGTGAGCGTGGTTTCGGCGAAAACAAAACCCATTGAAATCAAAATAAAGGCGGCTACGGCCGATGATAAAACCAAGGAGGCAATGATATGACCCCAACGACTGTTGCTGGACCCGCTTCGGAAACGACTCCGATTGCAGTTGGAGCGACCGCTCCGGACTTTACCCTTCCCGATCAAGACAAGAATAATTTCCATCTGGAAGATTACAAGCATAAAAAACCAGTCGCTCTTTTTTTCTATCCTTTGGACTGGAGCCCCACTTGCTCTAAAGAAAACGTCTGTTTTACCCAGGACCTGTCGCGCTTTTCTAAATATGCGGAAGTGGTCGCGATTTCAACCGATTCGACCTGGTCTCATAAGGCTTGGGCCGAAAAGATGGGGCTTAAGCATCGCCTCTTGTCGGACATGCACCGCAAGGTGGTCAAGGCTTACGGATTTTATCACCCGGCCGGAAATATGGGCCAAAGGGGAACGGTTCTCATTGGTAAAGAGGGAAAAGTGGCTTGGGTTAAAGTAGAAGCCGATATTACCAAAGAGCGCAATTATTCCGAGGTCGAAGAGCAGCTTAAGAAATTTTCCTAAGCGAAGGTTGAGCGGGGCGCTTTCGCCGTCCACCGGACGGGTTTAAAAGGCGCCCCGCGTAATTTATGTTTATCATCGCCCGCTATCTCTTGCGGAAATTCATCCCTTTGTTTTTTCTCAGCTTAATGGTCTTGGTCGGAATTTTAATGATGAGCCATTTTTTAAGGCTATTTAGTTTGGCGGTGATGAAAGGGATTCCGATTCTTTGGGTGATTGGCTGTTTTACCCGGCTTTTGCCTTTTATTTTGTCTTTAGCTCTGCCGATGGCCTTTTTAGTTTCGATCCTGCTTAGTTTTGGAGACTTGTCCCAAGGTAGCGAGATCATGGCCATGCGCAGCTGCGGGGTTTCTTTTTGGGGAATTGTATGGCCTTTTTTTGTCGTGACTGTTATTCTCTCCGCCACATTGTTTTATCTCAATCATAAAGCTAGTCCCGAGGGTTATCACGCCTTTCGCAAACAATATTTGCGCGCTTCAAGTCATATCAATCATATTGATCTTGAGCCAGGTTCCTTTTTGATTTTGGGAAATTGGAAATTATATGCCGCCAGAACCAATAAAAAGACGGGGCATATGGAAAATGTTTATCTTGTGGATATTTCAAAAACCCGCGATTTGCGCATTGTTGCTCCAGAGGGACGTCTCACAGTTCAAAAAGCCTTGGGGGCTAAGCTTGTTTTGAAAGACGGCTCGATTTTTTTTCCTAATGCAGATCCCACGAAACTCACGGTCGGGCATTTTTCCACCTATCAGGTAGATATCCCATTGACCGAAGGAGTTGGCTCTTCCTCAATGGATATTCCAGAGATGAATTCGCGGACCTTGATTGAAAGGATTCATAATCCCAAGACTACGCCTCAGCATCAGCGCGAATACCGGGTGGAACTGGCGGTCAGAAGCGCGGAGGCTTTGTCTCCATTGATATTTTTTTTAATTAGCGTTCCCATCGGCGTCGGGCTTGGGCGAGACAGCCGAGCGCGAAGTTTTGCCCTCAGTTTAGGCATTTTGTTTGCGTTTTATGGACTCCTTAGCTTTGGAATCGGTATGGGAAGAAGAAACCCAAAACTCTCCGATATCGCCCCTTGGGCGGCGGATGCGGCTGGGCTAGTGGCCGGAATCTTCCTTTACATCAGGGCCTCGACTTTGTGATCAACACTTTTTCTCGATATATGTTTCGTCGTTTTTTGGCCCCGTTTCTTTTTGGAGTGTTCCTGTTTTCCCTGCTGATATTTCTTGGGGATATGTTCGATAAAATGAACGATCTTTTAAAGAGTTCGGCTTCCTTAGGCGTAATTTTGGAGTTTCTTTGGTTGGAAGTCCCTTATTGGACCGGGCGCGTGATTCCAATGGCGACTTTGCTGGCGACCTTGACGGCCTTAATCGGATTTGTGCAAAGCGGGGAGTGGCTGGGGGCGGAATCTTGCGGATTTCAAACCCGTTCTTTTTGGACGCCGATTTTGATTTCGTCAATTTTTGTTTCTCTCTTTAGCTTTGTCTTTCAGGAGACCTTATTTCCTTTGTGTTTTAGACAAGCGGAAGGCCTCTGGCAGGTCAAGATTCACCCAGAGTGGGAATGGAACCATTACTACAATATCGCTTTGATTGGGGCTCCCGATGAATTTTTACAGGCGACTGTCTTTATCGCAGGCCAGGGTCTAATGCAGCGGCCGCTCCTTGAGAAGATGGGTAAAAACGGGGTGGAATTTCAGTTGGACGCAGAAAAAGCTTTGTGGGATTCTTCTCTTAAGAAATGGGTTTTTTATCAAGGGGTGTTTAGAAGCTTTTCCGGAGGGCGTTTTAAAGAAGAGGTTTTTTCCAAAAGAGACTCTGATTTGGATGTTCCGCCCAAGGATCTAATTCCAAGGACGAAAAATCCGGATGAGATGAGTTTAAGGGAGTTGAGGCGCTATTCAAAAAGAATGGCGGCCTTGGGAGTGTCTCCGCTTGAGCTTGAGACCGCGGCTGACTCAAAAATTGCCTATCCCATCAGCAACTTCATTATTTGCGCCTTGGGGATTCCAATTGCTCTTAAACTGAGAAGACTTCCCAAAGCTGGAATTTTCTTCATCGCCTTGGCGATTTCATTCTTATATTTATGGTTGATTGAAATATCCAAAGCTCTTGGTTCTAGCGGCGTTCTTTCTCCTCTCGCCGCCGCTTGGATTCCGAACGCGGTTTTTGGATCCCTGGCGGCGATAGGGCTTAGCCTTTACGGAGAGCCGTCCAGCCTGTGATTTATTGATACCGAATCAGTTCGGTATTGGGGCTTTCAAAGCCTGGCCCCGCGATCGTGGTTTTAATCTCTCCGACAAACGGGGCGTAGTAGGTGTATTTCCAGGAGTGCGGAAATCTTCCATAAGCTTCCTTCACTTTAAGACATCCGGAGAAAACTCCAGCGGCGGTCTTAACGACAGAAGAAGTGGAAACAATCTCAAAATACTTGCCGTTTTTCCCGCCGTTAAATTCCCATCTTTGTCCGGTATGGAAAGGGTATTTGAGAATGGGGATAGCGGAAGCCCCCTCCAGTTGAAATACCGCCCAATTCTTTTTTTGGAATAAAGATTTCCTGCGGCGGACTAGTTTTTTCCCCGCGTAGAGGGAACTCAAGATGGCGTTTTTACCTTCTTTTCCATCAAGAGTTTTCCACTCATCTTTCATGTTTTTCCCGAGGCTTAAACTATCTCCGTAGACCCAAGTTCTCCCGGATTCTAAAGGAAAGTAATCCGGACAGCTTAAAATTCCCAAGACCGCTTTTTGAAACCAGGGGTTTTGGGGAGGCAGATTGCGCGCAACCGATTCATAATCAGAAACTGCCTGGTCGCAGCGGTGAAGAACCTGAGACTCAATTTCTCCTCGCCGGAGCCTAACTTCTATGGCGCGGGAGGATTTAAGCGGCGCAATCTTTAAAAATTGATTATAGAGATTATAGGCCGCGATTTTGTTTCCAATTCCGTCCTCAAATTTTCCGATATGATAGTCATAAGAGGAACATCCAGAGAAACTCATCAGGCAAAGAAGATAAAAGGGTTTTATTTTTTTCATCGCTTGCCGATTAAGATAATAGCCCATGGGAGCGGAAACTAAAAAAACCTTTTTTGGACACGATCAGGTGATCTAACAGAGGAATACCTAAAAGCTCTCCGGATTCTTTAAGCCTGCGAGTCGCGGTTTTATCTTCCGGAGAAGGAGAGCAGTCTCCCGAGGGATGGTTATGCGCGACAATGAGCGCCGCGGAAGAGTGGCTGATCGCGGGCGCGAAAACCTCCCTAGGATGAACTAAACTTGCCGACAAAGTTCCAATGGAGACGGTTTCCGATAGGATTAACTGATTTCTCGAGTTTAAATAGAAGGCGAGAAAATTTTCTTTCTTGGCGGCTTTAACCGAGAAGGGAATCTGCTCCGCCACTCGCTCGGGGGCGTCGAGAATAGGCGGCGTTTCCGGCGTAAAATCTGTCTCCACGCTAGATTCCGCTTTCGGATTTTCCCGGATAAGAGGATCGAGAATAGAAATTAAAATCCCGGCCAAATCTTGAGCGCTCAGCGGAACTTGAAAACCTTGCGGGAAAACCGATGTTTGTGGTTTCATGGAATTGAACTCGCGATGCGGATTAATTTTCTCGCGTCCAGAGAAGAAACGAGAACCAGCCTTAAAGGCTTTTTCTCCCAGGTCAGGGTTTTGGCTTCGCTGGCGGGCGTAAGATAAGCGGTAGCCCCATTTTTTAGCGGGGTTTTTTCTCCACGAATTTTAGAGCCTGTATCTTTATACTCAAAGAGAGAGATAGCGTTAATTCCATCAGAGAATTCTTCTTGAATAACGGGATGTCCTTGATGAACGAGAGTTCTGATATGGTCGAGCGCGTATCCAAAAGGAAGCCAGGACGGCGTCAAGGGCGCGATTCCGAATTTCTTTTGCGCGCTTTGAAGCGAGATGTCCAAAGACTCTTGAGCGGGATGAGATTTTTTCGGCGGTTTAAAAGCAAACCATTTTGAGGGCACGGGCTTTTTTACGAAAAATCTTATTTTTTCAAAGGCGGATTTAGACTTTAAGCGGCCGAAAGCGTCATAAACTTCGGTTTTAAGGGTCACTCCATACTTGGGGTCAAGCCACAAAATGCGAGACAGGGAGTGGTTCTCTTTGGAGAAAATCTTGATTTTGAAAGCGCGCCGCCCTGCGGCGTGGGAGACCTCTGGAGAAGAAACTTCGTAGTTGGCCTTAAGAATATTTAATTCTTTTTTATCATCTAAGGGCTCAGGGGGCGGCATTTTCCAATATTTCTTTGTGTCCCGACGATAAATCCATTCTTCTTGGTCGTTTAAAATCGCGATTTCTTTTACCTTTCCGTTGGGCCCGAATACCTCGCGGCGATAAAAATGGGGCGGCGCAAAACGAATGGAGGTGATAAAAGAGCCGCTGGATAAATGAGACAACTCTGTCAATTCCATCTTGCCCTGATAAGGAACGGGTGAGCCTTTTAAACTCTGGGCGATGAGGTCCCAAGAATTTGGCGCAATATGTTTTTGGGGCGGCCGGGCTTGAAGAAAAAGTGGAGTCCATAAAATCGAGAAACTCAAGAAAACCGTGCTTGATAATTGATTCCCCGGCTTCATTGAATCTCCTCGCTTCCCGGAAGAGCCAATTCCGTTTGAGATAAAGGAAGGCTCATCGCATATTCATTGTGGGCGGCCAATATCCAACTAAGAGAAGGCTCTCTCGAAGGTTTGTGTAAAAATTGTGTTTTAAATAAGAGTAATGCCATGGCGGCGGCAAAGCCAAAACTGGCGACTAAAGAGAGTCTCAGCGGCCAAGCGTGTTTTAGGCGAGTTTGAGGGATCTCTTTTCGTTTGAGAGAAGAGATAATTTCTTGGCCTAGACTTTCCGGCATGGCGGGAATATACTCTATAGAAGCGGCGCCTCTTTTTAAAAGAAGAAGGATTTCTTTTTCTTTTTGGCAGGTTGGACATTTCTCAAGGTGAATTAGAGTTTTTTCTTTTTCAGTTCCCTTGAGTTCTCCATCCACCAAGGCGTTGATATTTTCTTCCCAAACTTCGCACGTCATAAAGGGACCTCCTTAAACCGCTCTAAAAGCTTTATTTTTAATGCGCGCCGGGCCCGGGCGATGCGGGACCTGACCGTTCCCAAGGGGCAGCCCAGGGTTTGGGCGATCTGTTCATAAGAAAAGCCCTCCATATCGCAAAGTGTGAGAACGGCTCGATATTCGCCGCTTATTTCCCGAAGACATTCTTCGACCGTTTTGGCCGTTTCCCGTCTCATGAGCCGTTCTAAAAGAGGTTCTTCTCTATCTGCCAGCTGGTCGGCGAAGGTTTCAAGCCCATTTTGAGGGTTAATGGGGGCGTCTAAAGAAAGGTTAAGAGAGCTTTTCCTAGAGACATAATCATAATAAATATTTTTGACGATGGTGAGAAAATAGCGGTCGAAAGACTGGGAAGGGTCATAGCGGTCCCACGTGCTTAAAATACGCGCGAAGGCTTCTTGGACCAACTCCTTAGATTCTTCCACGTTTCCAGAGAGGCGATAGGCGAAATAGTATCCCTTTTCGGCGTATTGTCTAATTAAATGATCAAGCATAGCCTTAAATAAGACCTCTATACTGATACGGATGAAGCGCCAAAAAGTTCCCCGTTCGTCGAGAACGGCTTTATTGTAGCAATTCTGTTTTTCCTCGGCGGCCCGGCTATTTAGGTATAATGATAAAATCGGTGCGATACCCAAGCGGTCCAAGGGGACGGTCTGCAAAACCGTTATTCGCGGGTTCGAATCCCGCTCGCACCTTCGATTCTTTGATATTAAGGCCTAAGATAGAAAGTCGATTAAGAAAGAAGAGATCTTGCGGCGATCAGGCGTCCGAATAAAAAAAATAAAACTAGTGAAATATCCGGAAATCTCCTGCTTAGCCGTTAAAACCCTGCCCTCAAGCTCGAATTTTTGTCCGTGAATTTCCCAAGATAAAAGAATTCTTGAGCCCACCTTGAACGGCCCTAAGCTGCTCACGAGCGCTCCCTGGGGGGATAATCCCGTCAATCTGCCCCAATCTTCGGATCGAGAAGGGTCTGAAACCACAAGAAATCTAGCGGGAACGGCTCTGGGTAAAATGGTCTTCCTCATAGAGGATTTGGCTTTTTGTGCCGAAACAGAATCGCTTTAGCCGAACCCGCGGGCAGGCTCTGGGCGACAGTCCAGAAATTTTTTCCATCAAATCCAAGCCCCGTGGGGGCGTATTTCCCATTAGAATACTCCGGCAGCGGAGTTTTTGAGATGATTTGATCGGGGTGATTGATGTCGTGAAGGAGTATTTCCCTATCCGGAGCGTCTAAAGACCACAGGGAGTTGTGGATAAAAACAAGGGCGGTCGCTTGCGCCCCGGGATAGGGATAGGACGCGACTTCGCTTAAGCGAGAATTGGTCAGCCTTTTTGACAGTCTTTTGCTTGCGCTGTTATAGGTCCAAAGGTAAAGTCCATCAAAGGCGATGGCGGTTGTACCTGGCAGTTGATCGTAATCTTCAACGGGGGTGAGATTGAGGTTTTTTAAGCGGCGAACGATTTTCCCTGAGGCGTCCACGGTCCAAATGGAGTTAGGGGTAATCGCTATGGAAACCGGCATCTCATTGGGAAAATGGATAACCCGTTTGACGTCCCAAGAGCCCGTTGAGTGTTCGTAGAGTGATTGACTGAACCAATCGGCGATCCAGGCGTTGTCTCCGTCAAAAGCCAGAGCCGAGGGATAAAAATAAGGCAGAGCCCAGGAATTTTTTTGCGAGAGTTCAGCGGCTCTAAGAGTTTCCGTGTGTTTGTGAATCATCCAGCCCGTGAGTCCCAGGGCCAATAGCGCCGCAAAAAAGAAAGCGTAAAAATATAACCCGCGCAACGAGGCGGGCGGGACCAATGAGAGAGAAGCTGTGGGAAGTTTCCCGGCCCGGTTGAGGGCGGCCCTTAATTGTTCCTTGCTTAGAGGAAAAGAGAGGACTTCTTCAGATCCTAAGAGCATCAGTTTAACTGCGCGCTTGGCGTCTCTTGAGCTTATGATGGAAATGACGGGCGTTTGAGGAAATAAGGAAATAATTTCGCGTACAAGTTCCTCAAAAGCAGGATTTTCTTCCAGGGCCATGATGATGCGCGGGCTTTGGGCTCCAATGACTTCCTTAAGGCCGGCAAGATTATCGACTCCGTAAACCAAGCCCCCGATTTCCCCCAATAAAAGCGAGATCTCGCGTCTTTTTTCCTCGGAAGAAGACAATAGCGCAATTGAAATCATAGGTCAAGGCGGCGGCGGAATCGTAAATACGCTTCCTTCTTCGGGAATGCCGCGATTGATTTTGTCTTGATTGGCGTCATAAATTACTTCCCAATCATCGGGGTTGTGATAGTATTTTTTTGCCAACGAGCGAAGGGTCTCTCCGGCCTCAATTGTATGCTTTTGAGGCCAGAGGGCCTTGGGGGCGGCTTTAGGACGCGGAATTTCTTGCGGTTGCGGCGGTGGCGCGTTGAGAAGCTGGTTTTTTAGCTCGGATTTTTTAATTTGGTATTTCAGTTCGTCATTTTTCTTTTGAAGGGTTTGATACTGGTCTTGGAGATCTTTGACTCGGGATTCCAGGACGTTAAGTTCTCCTGAGGTAATGTCTTTCCCGGTTTGAACCGTTTTAAGCGCGGTTTGGGTTTGAGATTCTTGTTCGCCCAAAGACTGAATTTCTTCTTTTAGAGATTCCGCTTCCTGAGCCGCGTTTCCGACGAATTTGCTCCAGAAAGACGGGGCTCCGAAGAAATAATTGAAGCTGACTTCATATCCTCCGCCTTGGCGGTTGATGGAAGAGGTCGGGAAATCCCAAGCGACGTCCAAGGTCACGGGGGAGAGATCAATTCCAAATCCGAAGGCCCATTGAGGAATGCCGTCGAGCTGGAAACCCTTTCCGGTCCTCAGCTTAAGAAGTCCCTCGTCAAAGGAGGCTTCAAGCCCGGGATAAAATTCAAGCAGATGCTGCTGTTGATAGATATCTCCGGCCAAGGTTAGCCATTTATGCCAGGTGTAAGACGATCCGAGATCAAGGGCTGCCGGGATATTAGATTCCGTGGTTAGATTCATAACCGTCAAAGAAGATCTCAATCCGGAATTTGATCGCGCGATCACTCCAGCGTCCAGTCCAATCCCAAAGGTTCCCGGAGAATGAGGGCCTTTGCTGTCGTTGATGAACTGCATGTTCGCTCCCACCTGGAGGGGATTGGATAAAGGAATTCCTTGGGGAGACCAGTCTTGCGCATAATTGAGAAGAAGGGTGTTTTGCCCGGGGCCATTGGTCTGCTGTTCTCCCAGATAAGCGGCTCCCACGGTCGCGGTATTTTTAGGATCGTAAGGCCTTACATAACTTAAAGCGTCGTAAGACATGGGGCCGTTGGGAGAATCAAGGCGCCCCATCGTGCCGCCGGTTTGGGTATAAGCGGTATTGGCGGTTCCCGCCGGATTAAAGAAAAGCCCGTCTGGCCCCGAGGCAATTGAGGAATAGGCCATTCCCATTCCCATTCCCGCCGCGCCAGGACGAAAATCAAAGAGATTATCGGCCCATAAACGGCGCGGGACTAGGGAAAAAATAAACAATAAAAGGGTAATTCGGCTAAAAACCCGGAGCCTTTGTGAATTCATCTTTATGCACAAAAGGATAGAGGTTTGATGTTAAGAAATAATTGACGAATTTGAAATGGGGACTGTCCCTATTTCCTTAGAGGCTAAAAAAACCTTTGACTCCGGAGACGAGAACGGCGTTGACGTGGCCAAAGAGAATGTCAACTTGCATCTGAACGGGAATTTTTTGGGCGTCATCAGTCAGCCAGACCTGGAGTTTGCGGCCTTTTTGGACAAAGATGCCATGCTTGCGAACCAGGGGTTCGA
>JAJZJF010000043.1 GCA_021810245.1 bacterium | reverse complement strand
ACGGGATTCGGAGCCTGGCTAAGACTGAAATTCTCTACGATCCGCGGGCGGGTTATTGGCGCGGGCCGGTTTGGGTTCTTTCAAATTATTTAATGATGCATGGGCTCTTAAATTATGGATACAAGTCTCAAGCCTTGGAACTGGCCAAGAAAACAGAGGCATTTCTCGTTAGAGATTTTAAAAACAGCGGAGGGATGAACGAAAATTATAATCCCGAAACTGGCGGTCCGACCGCGGGAGGGCATTTCGTCAGCTGGAATTTGTTGGCAGAGCATATGAAAGAAGAAGCCTTGTCGGGGCAAGATCCCACCGCTATTCCAGTCCTTAAACAAAACTTGCCTTTGAAGAAACGGTGAAAAAGAGAATCGCAAAGGCGAGAAATTTCGCGCTTCGCCATGAGAAAAAAATTCGCTATTTGTTGGTGGGGGCGTGGAATACTTTGTTTGGCTACGTCTGCTTTGTTTCTCTTTACCATGCCGGAGATTGGATGCGGCGGCATTATTTATTCGCGCTTTTAATTAGCCAGTTTTTGGGAATAGCCAACGCCTATTTGGGATATAAACATTTTGTCTTTAAAACCAAGGGGGGATATCTTCGGGAATATTTCCGTTTTTCCGGAGTTTATTGGGCCATTTTCGTCTTTAATTTTTTCGCCTTGCCTTTTTTAGTCCACAAGACTTCCCTTAGCCCAGTTTTAGCTCAAGCGGTTTTGCTGCCCATTACGGTGATACTGAGCTACGTCGTTCATAACCGCTTTTCCTTCAAAACATCTTGATTTAAGGCTCAAGTCATGGCATAATCTCTCTAATGATGATATTAGATCCCGTAAACGCAGTCACCTCGATTCAGTTTTATAAAAAAGTCGCGCAGCAGTTCTGGGGCCGGACCATTGGATATTTATGCTACCTCGCCTTTGCCTTTGCTTTAATTGCCACGGTGGCTTTTAAACTTTTTGTCGGCCCTGAAATTGATAAGACCTTTTTTTGGCTGGAAAAATCCATGCCGGTTCTGACTTTGTCGAATGGGAAAATGACGTCTAATTTGACCGCTCCTCTAACGATTCGGCATCCTGACGATCCCGAGGTGGCGTTGACCGTCGACACCGCGCGCGTCGATCCGGTGACGCCTCAAATGCTGGAAAGCCAAAAGGTCATGGCCTATATCACTTCCAACGCCCTTTATGTGATGCGCCGCCCAGGCGAGTTGCGAGTATTTGACTTTAGTTCGCAAAAACTCGGCAAGCCCTTGGTTATTAATACCGGTTTTTATGAGTCCGCGCGCCATTTTCTCGATAAAATCCTTTATCCGTTCCTGCTGGTTCTGATTTTTGGCCTGTTTATGGTTTGGAAGACCTTGGCGTCTCTATTCTATTCTTTAATCGCGATGATGGTTAACTCCCTTCTGGATGCGCGCCTCCCTTATAATTCTTTGTTTAACGTCGCCGCCTACGCTCAGACCTTGATGGTGATTATCCGCGCGATATTTTTATTCATGCCCGGCCCTTTGCCTGGGGCCGCGCCCATCTCGCTAGCGGTCACCTCGGTTTATATCGCTCTTGCGATCAAAAAAATCCAGGGTCCGCAAGAAGAGATCGCCTAAACTTTTTTAGAATCTCAGCGTGATGTCTAGGCGATTGGTGACTCCCAACAGCCCAAAGGGCACCCAGGCGTAGTCGATTCGGAACTTCCCGATATCAAGTCCGCCGCCGCCAGCGATTCCGCTCAGCCCGTTGATTCCGCGGGCGTAACTTTGATTATATCCAAGGCGCAAGGCCCCGCTGATATCGTCGCTTTTAAAGACGCTTTCCAGCCCCACGCTTAAGTAAGGGGCTTGGTTTGAATCAGCGACGACATCCATCCCGGCGTTGAGAATCTCGGATAAATGCCAGATAAACCCGCCTCTAATTTCCGTGGGGAGAGGAGAAGCCACGCTGCCAACCTGTATTGGGGGGCCGAGATTGGTGATCGATGCGCCCAAATCGACCGGTCGGTTCCCCACGTCGGTGACATGGAGGGCTTGAACCCCCAGGTTTAAAGCGGCCGTGGCGGCTTGGGCGGTATCAATTTGAGAGCGAATGATGTTAAGGCCTCCGCCGATCAAGAGAGATTTCCAATGCTGGGCGTAGGAGATGTTCATCGCCATGTCGTAGGGAGTGAAGTTCCCAACGGAATTGCCGGTGTTGTCGTAGGCGGTTTGAGGCGCTTGCGAGAAATAAAGAAGCCCGGTTCCCAGCACCCCGCCATTTGAGAGCGGAAGGGCATATGCGGCGGAGCCTTCATAGGTCGTTTGAAGAAGGCTGTTGTATCCGATATCAACCTCCGAGGGATCCTCCGGCTGAAGTCGTGCCAGCCCGGCGGGATTCCAAAACAAGGCGTCAGCGCCTTCAACAGAGGCGGCGGCGACTCCCCCCATGGCGGGAACCCGCGCTCCCGTTGGGATTTGAAGAAATTCTGCTCCCGTTGTTCCAATGCTGCCGCTGGAGAAAGGGTTCGAGGGCAAAAAAAAGGCGGCCTTGGCTCCAGAAGACAACGCGGAGATAAGCAGGATAAGCGGTAGAATAATTAGACGGGCCAGACGGGGCCCTTCCGAGTTGAAAGCGTTTCCCCTTGAACCTTGTCCAGATCTTTGGGGTCTTTGATTTTTAAGGGGGATTTGTTTTTTTCCGCTTGCTGGTTTGTGGGTTCGATTTTAGTTTCTGGCGAAGCCTCTCCGGTTTTTGAAGAGTCTTCTTTCGGATTTTCTTTGATGGAGAGTTCCAACTGCTGGGCGGATGTCGGTTCCAGGTTTTGAGTTTTAGAATCATTTTCCGGCTTAAGAACGATGGTCGCGTCTTCTTTGGGAATCCTCAGTTTTATTTTTTTGTTTCCGGATGCGCCTTCTCCGGCTGGTTCATCGCTCGGGATATTTTCTTTGGCAGGCGTTGCGGGCTCAAGCGCTGGAACAGAGACATTGAGTTGGGCTAGCTTTTCGGTTTGGTCTTTAAGAATGGCGGATATTTTTTCAAGCGCTTTGAGATTGTTGCGCGACTCGGCGACAAAAACTTTCTCAAGGGAGTTTAGTTGTTCCGCAAGCTTATTCATCCCTTCGCCAATCATTTTAATTTCTTCAAGATGATGAGAATTTTCCTCGGTAGCGGATTCTTGGAGAGGGGGAGTTGACTTTTCTTCTTCCAGAGATTCTGGCGAGGAGGAAATGGCGGCATCAACGGGCGAGGAAAGGGGCAACTCTTCTTTTTCGGCAGATTCTAAAATGGCGTTTGGGATCAAACGCGGGCCTTCTTGTTTTGTCTCGGCATCTAGATCTGCCTCAAATTGTTCGGAACGTAGGGGTTCGGATGTTTGTGGTTCTGCCGCCTCAGTCGCATCTTCATCAGGAATATTATTTTCTTCTTCGGCCTCGACGGCTAGGCGATATTGCCCTAAAAGGAAGATAAATAAGACCAGGCTGGCGAGAAAACCGCCGGCTGAGACATAGAACCAGACGTCCTTAAGCAGATGAATAAGCATACGAAAATCGTATCGCAAATGAGAGGGGCTGTCAAGAGCCCTTGTTTCCGAGTGAAAAAAAGCTAAAATACTTTTCCAGAACCTGAATTGCGGGAAAATAGAGGCAACGAATATGCATTTAAAAGCGGTAGACATCTTCGGATACAAATCCTTTGCGCAGAAAACCCATTTAGATCTCCAACAAGGCATTAACGGCATCGTCGGCCCTAACGGTTGCGGGAAATCCAATATCATGGAGTCAATCCGCTGGTGTTTGGGCGAAAGCTCTTGGAAATCCTTGCGCGCGGAGGCGATGACGGATGTCATCTTTGCGGGGACGGCGAGAAAGCCCGCTTTATCTTTTTGCGAAGTGAACTTGACTTTCGATAATTCTTCTCAAGGCCTGCCCATTCCGTTTTCCGAGGTGACCGTCACTCGTCGGCTTTTTAGATCGGGTGAGTCTCTTTACTTTTTAAACAAGAGCCAATGCCGCCTCAAAGACGTTCGCGATTTGTTTTTGGATACGGGGCTGGGAAGCGGCGGGTATGCCGTTATCGATCAAGGCCGCGTTGAGACGATGATTTCGGCTAAGCCGGATGAACGGCGGGCTTTCTTTGAAGAAGCGGCCGGCGTCGCCAAATATAATGCGCGAAGAGAAGAAGCTCTTAAGAAGCTCGAGCATGTCGAAGCGGACATGGCCCGCGTTATGGACGCCCGGGCCTTGGTGGATGAGCAAGTCAAGAAACTGGACTCCGACGCCAAAAAAGCGAATTTGTTTCAAAAATACAAAGAGGAGCTTTCCGCTGCCGAGGCCTCCCAAATACTCAAAGAAATTTCGCGTCTAGAAGCCCTTCTGGAAGAAGAACGCTCAAAGCGGCAACCGCTGGAAGAAGCCTTCGGCCAAAAGAAAGTTGAAATTGACGTTTCCGGAGCTGAAATCTCGGCTCTAAACTTGGAAGAGGCTCAAGCCCAGGCTCAAGCGATGGAAGCGGGGAAAAAATCTTCCGAGATCAAGTCTCAATTGGCGCGCTTAGAGGAACGGATTCAGTCTTGGGACAGGGAAGCCGTTTCCGCCGCGGAGCGGGTCAAGTCTCTCCAAATCGAAGAAGTTGCCCTCAAAGAAAAAATCTCGTCTATCGATGAATATCTTGATAAGGCCCGTCTTGATTTTGAGAGATTAGAGGGAGAACTCCAAAATTTCCGCCAAGAGGTGGAAGGCGAGGCCGAAAGAATGGACGGTCTTTCGTCCCAGGTTTCCCAGGCGCAGGCAGATTGGGAAGAAAAGGGCCGCAAAGTCCTTGAGGCGTCCGAACGGCTTTTAATGGAGACCCGAAAGGTCTCAGAAGGCGAGTCGGATTTAACCCGAATCGAAGCGCGAATTCGGTCTTCTCTGAGAGAATACGGCAAGGACATGGAAGTCGTCGCGTCTTTAGCTCAAGCGCTTGACGCGGTGCGTTTAGAGCTTGAGCGTTGCGAACAGGTTTTAGAGGAATCAAAGGCGGAATTAACGACCACTCGCCAGGAATTGGAAAATTCTCGCCTTAAGGAAAAATCCTTGGAACAGGAGAATCTGCGCCTTCATTCCCAGATTGCCGAAGCGCAGGCTCAACTTAAAGCCCTGGAAGCGCGGGGAGAAGAAGATTCCTATTGGGTTGGCGCTCAGACGGTCGTGCGTTCCGGGCTTCCGGGGATTCTTGGAACACTGCAATCTCTTTTTGATATTGAAGACTCCGTTCGGATTCAAATTCAGGATATCTTAGGCGAAAAACTTCATTCGGTGGTTTGCGAGGATTCCAGCTCCGCCCGAAATGCGATTGATTTTCTAAAAGCTTCGGGTCGCGGGCGCTGCCGGTTTTTAGTTCTCAGTTCCATTCCCTCTGATTCATCGGAAAGAAGTTATCCGGAAGAATCAATGCCGCTTTTATCCAAAATCAAATTTGATTCGCGCTATGAGAGTTTGATGCGTTTTCTCTTCGCGGAAAGCTACGCTTTGGGACCCTTGGTTTTTGGCGATCATTGGGTCTGCGGCGGCGCGGTTCTTTCCGAGCAGGAAGGATTATCCTTGGCGGATATCGAACGACTTCGGAAAAACCTGGAAATTCTGAAAATGGCTTTGGCGGAAACCTCTGCCCAAAAAGAAGCAGCGGCCGCCTCGATTATCGATTGGGAAAACAAATCCAGCGCCGCGGCGCAAAAAATGACGGAGAGTTTGGGCCGCAGAGAGGCTCTAGCCGCCCAGCTGTCTGAAAAAGAATCGGTTTTGGCCGCTCGTCAAAAAAATGCTCTCGTGGTCGAGTCTGAGGCTATCGAGGGATTAAGGGAATGGTCGGTTGCCGCCGATAAAATTAAGGAAATGAAAGAGTCTCTTAAAAACTTCCAGGCGGCAGAAGAAAAGTCTCGTTTATCGCAGGAAGAATCTTTTAGAGTCCTTTCTGCTCTCAAAGAAAAGCTAGTCGAAGAAAAAGCCAGGCAAGGCGCCGCCAAAGCCCGGCTTGAGGCCTTGGAAGGGCAAGCCTCTCAACTCAAAAATTCTTGTGAGCGCTTTGAACAAGAGAAAGAGTCCCATCTTGCCTCTATCGCTCGAGCGGTGGAGCTGATCACTTCCTTATCATCAAAACAGGAAGAATGCGCCCTCAATATTGCCCAAGGCCGGCAGGAACTGGAGGTTTTGTATCGCGACTTGGCTTCTTCGGAATCGGAAGCGAAAGCGGCGATGGAAAAACTCCAGCAGTTGGAGCTTGATATCCACCAAAAGGAAGAATCGTTAAAACTGATCAAAAGCAATGCCGACGCGCTTCAAGAAGAGCTTCACAAGCTAGACATTGAGACCAGCGCTTCCAAAAGCGCGCAAGAAGGTTTAAAGAGCCGCTTGTGGGACCAATGGCAGCTCACTTATGACGAGGCAAAGTCTAAATATGAATCGCAAGAGGAAGTTAATTCCGAACGCCTGGAATTTTTAAGAAAGCGCATCAATAGCCTTGGCAATGTCAATATGGCGGCGCCCGAAGAATATCAAGAGTTGACCCAGAAACAATCTTTTCTTAATTCCCAGATTGAGGATATTTCCAAAGCCCGGGAAGATTTAAAGCGCGCGATTCAAACGATTAATGATTCAACCCGTGAAAATTTCCGCAACACCTTTAACGAAATCAGGGAGCATTTCAAAAAGCTCTACGGGGTTCTCTTTGAAGGCGGGGAAGCCGATCTTGTTCTCAGCGATCCTGAAAATATTCTTGAAACCGGCATTGAGATTATGGCCCAGCCTCCGGGGAAAAAGCTTCAGAGTTTGTCTTTGTTGTCCGGCGGAGAAAAAGCCTTGACCGCCATCGCTCTACTCTTTGCGTTCTTTATGGTTCGCCCGTCTCCCTTTTGCATGTTGGATGAAGCCGACGCGGCTTTAGACGACGCCAATGTCGAGCGCTTTGTCGGACTCCTCAAGGAATTTGAAGCGCGGACTCAGTTTTTGATCGCCAGCCATAACAAAAGAACGATGGAAGCCGCCAGCGCCATCTACGGGGTTACGATGGAAGAGTTTGGAATCAGTCAACTAATCAGCGTTGACTTTAAAACGAGAGAGGCCGCTTCCCAGCAAGCTTCGGTTCATGCGGATACTCCGTCTTCAAGCCAAGCCCCTGTCGCGGCTTAACCCGAGAAACTTCTCAGCGGTGCCGATTTTGAGGCTAGGTCTTTTGCCGGAAACCCTCTAGGACCTTTGGCCCATCTTTTTGCGCTCTTCTAATGTTATATCTAGATTGAGGGGGGAAAATAAAATGGATTCTCTCAATAGAAATCAAAGTCGGCGGAAACACTCTCATCTTAAGGGACTCCACTTCGATAGACGAAAATCAATAATTTTTATTGATCGCCAAATGACGATTGGAAGTTCCGATACTTTAAGAGAGAGCTATCACTGGGTCGTCAAGCGCAGAACTTGTTTAATCGAGAAGTAGTCAAAAGCCGCCTGTGGGCGGCGGTTTTTTTATTTGGATTTTGTTTTATGAATCTAGAATTTGCTCAGGCGGGATATTCTCCCAATCCAAATTTGGATACCGACTTTACCAATATGATGGGTTGGATGAGCGGACAATTGGCCAATGGCCTTGGGTTTAATGCGGGAGAGACCTTTGACCCCCCTAGAGAGGTTACGGATCGCCGAATCGAAACTGATTTATCCTTGGGTATCGGAAATATGCCTTTTAATAAATCGCAGTTTCCGCAATTAGATCCGTCTCTTCAATCTGTCGGCATTGAAAACTTCTTCCCCGATTCGGTTTTGTTTCCCAACCTAACCATGCATTTAAGAGCCGGGCTTCCCTGGCGATCCGATTTCGCTTTTCGCTTTGCCGACATGACCACGCCGCCCTCCTACCGGCTTTCCAGTTCTCTGATGGGAAACGGCCAGTCTAATTCAGTTGGAGCCACCTTGCGCAAGCATTGTTTTGGAGAAGACGGGGAACCGCTTTTGACCTTCGCGGCTAATTACAATTATGTTTTCGGGCGTTTCGGATATGGAACTTCGTTTTCCGGGAATCTTCCCACTGGAGGGCAAAACGTTTCCGTCAATGAAAACGTTTCGGGAAATCTGGGCTGGAACGTCAATAGTTTTGGCATTAACGCGATTGTCAGCCAAAAATTTGGAGCTTGGATTCCTTTTGTGGGAGTGGGATACAACTATGTGACAGGATTAGTCAACGCGGGCTTGACCGCTGTTGATTCTAGCGGCAATTTGGGGCCCATTCAAGGCTCGGCGAGCAGCGGACCTGCGGCCGACAACGGCAGCGTTATTTTTGGAGCTCAGCTCAATCGTTCTTGGGCCAATTGGTTTTTTAACGGAGAAGTCGAGGCCATAGGGCCGGATAAGGGACAGGCCTGGATCGCTCAAACTGGATTTTCCCTTCCCTTTTACATCGGCAAGAGCGGAAAAGCGCAAGATCAAAAAGGATCGGATAGAAAAAATCCTCCTTTGTCTCTTGAGCCGGGAGGCGTGATTATTCTTCAGTAAGAGCTTGCGATGATTAAAAAAACGACGACTTTTTTATGCGCGTTTCTGGTTTTTATCGGGAATGGGATTAATTCCCCGGTCTTTGCCTCTGCCCTCAGGTCCAATTTTGAATCCGCTTCTCCCGCGCGGATTAATATTCCGATTTCCGCTGAATCAAATCTCCCGCAGGATATTTCAATTGAGGGCGTTTTAAACCAAGAACCATTATCTCCGGAGGTTTTGGCTTTGCCCGCGCTCGGGCCTTTAGCTGGGCCATCAAAAGATTTGTCTTTAAAGGCCGCTCCAGCGAAATCTAAATCCAGAATCAGCCAAAGAAATCCAAAGGCGATTCAAAATCCGCTCCAGAATCCGGACAATTCCGTTCAAAATCAGCGGCGCCTAAGGACTCTCACGGGCTTAAACCAAAAGAATTTGATCGCTTTCCCGGGCGTTTCCGCGGTTGATTTTGACGGAGATGGCGGTCCGCGCCGGCTGGATTTAGACGTTCCCGCCAGCGTTTCGGAACTGAAAGGCGTTTTGTCCGACGGCCCCGAACTTCCCGGACAGAGATTAAGCCCTTTTTCATTTCATCTTCCCTCCGGGCAATGGGCCGTGGCGAGAGATGAGGGCCTAGAGGGTTTTCTGTATTCAAAGCTGGAGCTAGAAAAGCGCGGAGAGGGAAATTTAGAGCAGCTGGAGGATTATTTCCGCTATCTTGATTCTTTGTTGTCTCCGATGAGCTGGGCGGCCTCCGATTTGGAGTCTCTTGAAAAAATTCATTCGTCCTTGGCGGCTCCTTTCGAGAAAAATGCGCGGTTAAACGATTGGCTCATTTCTGTGGTTTCCCGCTATCAAGCGCAATTAGAGCTTTTAGACCCTTCTTTGTGGGCGAAACAAGCTTCCATCTATCTCATTTTCGCTCGCGCCTATAATCGCCTCAAACCTGGAAAGAATTTTCTCGATTCCCTAGATGAGGCCGAGCTGTCTCGAATCAAAGATCAGATCAAGGCCAATGCGCTCTGGTTGATGGATATTTTTGAAATCGGGGAAGTTCACCGCTGGGGAACCGGCGGCGGCTCATCCTATTCGATTAAGGGATATCGAGTTAAGCCGGAACTTGGCGGGGATGAGGGCCTTAAAAATCTGATCGCTCGCGCCCAAAAAATGGGGATTAAAGTGGGAGTTGACTTTATTCCGAACCATGTTTCCTTGGACAGCGATTTCATCAAAGAATTTCCGGAGGGAGTGATGCACGTCGTGCCTCCGCAAAATCTGAGCGATGAAGAAATCATGGCCCAGGTTCCTCTCCACAACGGTTCTCCGGCTTTTTATCTTTTGCATAGCGATCACTATCCTGAAAACGGGAAGTTCGTTTCCAAAAAGGTGCTTGTTCAATATCCGATCACCGATTACGGCGGGGACATGTGGACGGATTTGGCGCAGATGGATTACAGCCGTCCTGAGACTAGGCAATGGGAATTGGATCAGACGGCCAAAATGTTCGGGCCTTGGAGTCTTAATTTTGTCCGTCGCGATATGGCTTATGAAATTTTGAACGCCCGTTATTTCCCGAGATGGCTTTTTATTCTGGAGCGAGAGAGAGACGCCTCTCAAGGCTGGATGAGAGATTCCCTGACGCAATTCATCGAAGACTTTAAAGCGCGCTGGCAAAAACTCAATGGCGCGGAATTCATGGCCCAGATGGCCCAAACGGCGAGGAAAGAAAATCCCTCTGCCGCTCTTTTTGACGAGGCCTATACTAATTTTAGCGATTTATCCCGAGCGGGCTCGAGCGCGGTCTATAATAAAAATACGCATGACGCAAGCCGCGGGCAATACGGTCTTTATGACGCGATGGTTTCGGCTTCTTCCGGAGGTTCGGTTGATTTTCTCCGAGAGGCCTTAAAAAACGTTTCTTTCCGGATGTGGCAGAAAGGCGGGGCCGGAGAGCTTAACTTTATTGGAACCCATGACGGGGGAGAAGGAAATCCCATCGATAAATTTGGCCGCTATTTTAAGGCCGCGGCCTTGACCGCGCTGCTATTTCGTCCGCTTCTGACCTACAACGGCCTAGAACAAGGCGTGGGTCAGGCGGAAAATCTCATTGGCGATCTTTCAAAATCTCAGGACACCCAAAAGGCCATTCCCTTTGATATTCCGGTTCTAATCAACTGGAAAAATTCCAATCCTGAAAATCAAAAATATCTAGAAACCCTTTGGAGTGTTGGAGAAAAATACAAAGGAGTGATGGGAAAAGCCCTAGAGGTTTTGTCTCCGCAAAATCCAACCTCCATTGTCGCTTGGTCTTCGGGCTATTCGGAAAATGGAGTTCAAAAGGCCCTGATCGGGGCTGCTAATTTTGGGGGAAAATCCGGCGCGTTTTTTAATATGGATTCTCCGACTCTCGAGGCTTTCGGGGCTTTTAAGCCGAGAGCGGATCGCGATTATATTTTGCGAGATGTTTTGCATCTTCAGAAAGATGGAACTCCCGTCGCTTATGTCCGCAATGGCGCGGATATGCTCAAAAGAGGCCTTTATATTGGTCTTGACGCGGGTCAAACGCAGCTCTTTGAAGTGGAAGAGGTCTTGCCGCCCGCTCAACGCAGTTGGGATTTCTTGACGCAACGCTTCGTTAAAATTTCCTGGGGAGTGTTTGGCCTTCTTCAATTGCCCCAGGTTTGGGCCAATACCGTCAACCTTGCCGCCGCCCATCCGCTTCTTCAATCCGCGATCGGACTCATCGGCGCCGCGCCTGGGCATCTTGCGGCGATATCCGGCATTCCATTTATTGGGGTTTTGTCCGGAATTTTAGCCGATTCTATTTTAATGTCTTATTTTATTGGAAGTAAAGAATACCCGCCGGCTGTCGTCCAAACCATAGGAGTCGTGATGGCAAGCCTTATGCTCAGCCAGGTTGCCTTGGCGGGTTTTGTGCCGCTTGCGATTTATTTTACGGCTCTTCCTTTAATTTTGACTCATCTCGCTATTAATGCCTTAAAATGGTCGGGACATCTGCCGAAAAAAATAGCGGGCGTTCCAATTTGGAGCGCCTGGGAAAAGGGACTGTCCCTTTTGGGGCTTTTTCTTTTGCCGGCGGGCGTTGCTTCCATGTTTATCCACTCTTCTTTGGGTCTTTTCCCTTTTGCCTTAGGGGGGGCTGCGGCTTTATCGGGGCTTGGTTTTATGATCGCCGAGAGTCGCGGCAAACTTTCTAAGAAATGGCAGAGCCACTGGTCTTCTTTCGGGGCTTGGCTTGCGACGCTTCTTTTCATGTTCATGCCTCTCGCTCAAATTCACAGCATTTTTATCAACGCGGCGGGAGTTCACGGCTTGGCTCTTCCCAGTTTTTTCATGGGAGCCGCGGGGAACCTTTTGATGCTGCCGCGCGCGATTATGACGCAAAATAGAATTTGGTTTGTGGGGAGCGCTTGGGCGGTGCTCGTGGGCGGGCTTGGCGTTTTTCTCAGTTTGTCTTTGCACGGAGTGTTCGGCGCCTGGCCGTATCTGGGAATTTTGTCAGCTTCCGCTCTTTCTTTTCTTTACTACGCGCTCAAAAGAAACCAAAAACATTTCAAGGAGTCTTCATTATGGCGTTCTCTCCATTTTCTGATATCAAAAAAATAAGCCCTCGCAAGTCGCTTCTGATTGCGCTGTCAATTTTTGTTTCCGTTCCCGTTTTCGCCAAAACTAAAGAGCCCTTGTCGTCCTGGCTCAATCGTGAAAAGACGGTCGCGGTCAAAAGGATGTTCGCCAATATTTCGCCCAAGGGGGGAGCCTTGGGCGCGGTGGCCGCTTCTCCCTCCAGAGAAAACCCTGATTATTGGTATCACTGGATTCGAGACGCGGCGATTACGATGAATGAATTGGTTTACCGGCTTGAGGGCTTTGAGACTCCGGAAGAAAGACAAATCGAGACTCAAATGCTTAAAAATTACGCCGCTTTTTCCGTGCGCAATCAAAAGTCGAAAGCGAAAACCGGGTTGGGCGAACCCAAGTTCAATATGAACGGCTCTCCCTTCAACGGCCCTTGGGCCCGGCCTCAAAACGACGGTCCCGCATTAAGGGCGATTACCTTCCTCCATTGGGCTTCTTTGTTGGAAAAAACAGGAAATAAGAAAGGCGTACTTGCGCTTTACGATCCTAAATTCCCTCAGAATTCTCTGATTGGAAGAGACCTCGATTACATTTCCACTCACTGGAAGCAGCCCTGTTATGATTTATGGGAAGAGTCTTTCGGTTTTCATTTCTTTACCCAGATGCTTGAACGAAAAGCTTTGCTTAAAGGGTCTCGCTTAGCTCAAAAACTGGGAGATTTTCCCCGCGCCCTTTTCTATAAAAACGAAGCGAAATCCCTTGAGCTTGAGATTGCAAAACACTGGAATTCCGGGCGCGGTTTTATCATGCCGACGGTCGATCAAACCAATATGCGCTATAAAAATAGCGGGCTTGATTCCTCCGTTATTTTGGCGGTCTTGATGGGAAATACCCATGACGGGTTTTTTGCTCCGGAAGATGATCGGGTTTTAGCCACGGCCTTGGCGATTGAAAATGTTTTTAAAAAGATTTATCCGATTAATTGGCAAAGAAAAGCTCCCGGAATTGCCATCGGGCGCTATCCCGAAGACCGCTACAATGGGACTAATGTGTTTAAGCCTGATAACGGCAATCCCTGGGTCTTAAATACCGAAGCCTTTAGTCAATTTTACTGGACTCTCGCCGCCGATTATTCCAAGAAGGGTTCAATTGCCTTAACTCCCCGCAATCTTTCTTTCTTTAAGGCCTTGCCGCTCAAGCATAAGGCTGTCTCGGTTTTAAAGGCTGGCGAGGTCCTTCGTTCTCCGGATCCGCTGTTTCAAGCTTTGATCGCGGCTCTTCGCCATAAAGGGGATAGTTTTATGGCGGTGGTGCGCCGCTACGCCAATCCTGATGGGACGTTGTCGGAACAGATTGATCGCAAAACCGGACGCATGGTTTCCGCTCAGAATTTGACCTGGAATTATGCGGGTTTTCTCTCTCAAGATCGCGCGCGGCATTAGGCCCTTTGCCGGGCATTGCCTAGGACTTTGGACCCATCCCCGAAATCTTCTGTAATGTTATATCTAGAAGGATATGAATAGGGTTCATCTCGGAATTCAAAAAAAGGCCCTTTTTGGAAGCCTCTTGGCGGTTTTTCTTTCTCTTCCCGCTTTTTCTCAGGAAAGACCGGTTTCTGAAAAAACTCCTTTACCCCTTGGCGAAATAGCCCCCTTGTCTCCGGCCCTTGAGGACGTTTCTTTCCACGCGGATTTTTCGTCTCTGCCAAATTTTTCTCAAGGAGTGTCTGCGCCGATTCCAGCCTTAATTCCAGCCGTTTCTCCAAAAGATGCGCAGGAAAGAAAAGAGAAAGACCTTTTTTTGCCAAACCCAAGCGAAAACCTTCCTTTAGCGGAGAAAGCAACCAGTCCAAGCGCGGCCTTGAAATCCTTGCCGTCTGGCGGTTTGGATGGGAAAACAGGCCTTTTTAGTTTAAAACGGAAAAAACCGAAGATTGATTTTGACGGCGCTCAAACTCCCGCATCGCAACAGGGAGATCTCGAGGCCTGGGTTTCCCAAGAAGAGGGCGTGGCTTTAAAACGGATGCTTCTCAATATTTCTCCGGCGGGAGAGGCCAAGGGCGCGGTGGCGGCTTCTCCTTCAA
>JAJZJF010000042.1 GCA_021810245.1 bacterium | reverse complement strand
TAGAAAGCGAGCTTTTCGGGCACGTCAAGGGCTCTTTTACGGGGGCAGACAGAAACAGAAGAGGACTTTTTGAAGAAGCCTGTGAAGGCACCTTGTTTTTAGATGAGATTAGCGAGACAACGCCCGCTCTTCAAGTCAAGCTCTTGCGGGCCTTGCAAGAGGGAGAAATCCGGCGTGTCGGAGACAATCATCCGATTAAGGTTTCCGGCCGACTTATCGCGGCCTCAAACAAGGATCTGGGAAAACTGGTCGAAAGCGGGAAATTTAGAGACGATCTTTATTATCGCCTCAAAGTTTTTCCGATTGAAATTCCGCCTCTCAGAGAACGCTCCGAGGATATCCTGCCTCTGGCTGAGCACTTCTTAAGAAAAGCGCAAAAGAAAATATCGGGAAGCGCCAAGCGCTTTTCTCCGGAAGCGGCAGAAATTCTCAAAGCCTATTCTTGGCCTGGAAACGTCCGGGAACTTGAACACACCGTTGAGCGCATGCTGATTCTCGCGTCCCAAGTGGAAATAAAACTAGAAGACGTTCCGCCCGAGATTCGCGTCTCCCGGAAAAAATCTCCGTCAAAACAGAAAAATTGAGGCGAGAATCAATGCCAGCCCAATAAACAACTTCTCGGGTTCGCCCTCATTTTTCCCCAGGCGAATATAAAAAGCCCCAAGCAAACTCAATATCAGTCCGATTAAGGCCTTAAAAGCGCTCCAAGCGGTGAAATGGAGGCTTAAGCCGGGCATCAAGATTCCCAGCGCTTAAACAAGAGACATCCATTGACGTCTCCAAAACCAAATGAAGCCTTAATCACATATTCCAGATACTGGTCAATTTTCTGATGAGGAATACTTTGGGCTATTTTCTGGATTTCCGGATGAACGTTTTCCGAATTAATTGAAGGATGAACATAGGAATTAACGATTTGGTCGACCACGGCCACCGATTCAAGGGCCCCGGCCGCGCCCAAGGAATGCCCAATCATGGATTTGGTGGATTGAATCAAGGGAAATTTCGCGGGATCAAGTTCCAAGGCTTTTAACCAACTTCCCACCTCTCGCGGGTCGGCCGCAGTCGAGGTCAAGTGCCCGTTGATCAGAGAAATCTTAGAAGGAGAAACTCCGGAATCTTGAATGACTTTTCGAATACAGCGAACAACCCCCTCGGGATTCGGGAAAGTCATCGTGCCGCCGTCTCTCTGTCCGCCGGAATTGCAATAGGCCGCGACAAGTTCACAAAGTATCTTCGCCCCGCGCTTTTGCGCCGATTCCAGACTTTCGAGTCTCAACACGCCAGCGCCGCCGGACGGAACAAAACCGCAAGCCCCCGCGCCCATCGGCTGAGAGCCTTTTTCCGGAGCTTCGTTATATTTGGAACAAAGAACGTCCCGCATCGCGTCAAAGCCGGACCAACTGCCGTAGTGCGTGCCTTCGGCCCCCCCGGCATACATGGATTCAGCGTAGCCCAACTGTATATTTTTCCAAGCATCGAAAATCGCTTCAGTCCCGGTATTGCAGGCGGAACTATTAGAACTTGTTTGCCCTCCAAGGCCTAAAAATTTTCCGACCGCAACCGAAATGGAACTCGACATCACTTGCGGAACGATATCGGTTCCCATAGGGGCGGTCCCCCGCCCTGGCTCCTGATTTTTGGCGTCAAAGACAACCGGAGCCAAGGAATCAAGAATCGTGTCCATACCGCCAATGCCTGAGCCGATAATAACCCCCGTATCCCACAAAACCGGGGTATCTCTTTTCCCCTTAACCCAATCTATTTCCATGCCGCTCATCCGCGCGCATTCAATAGAAGCCATCACGGCATAAACCATCGCTTCGTTTAATTTATTGAGCTCGCCCTCGGGTATCAATTTCAGAACCTCTTCTTCCTCGACAGGCGGAACGCCTCCGATTTGGCAAAGATAATTCATCTCTTTAAGGTCTTCCCTAAAAGAAATCCCCGATTGGCCGACCTTTAAAGCCTCTCGGAAATTTTGAATTCCAACGCCATTGGGCGCGACCGCGCCCACGCCAGTAATGACAACTCGTTTTCTCATTTCTTCACCTCAAAAAAATCTTGACCGGCCAGTCGCAGTCCCGCGCTGAACACTCCTTCTCCGTCTTTTGGCCCCCCATAAAAAAAGGATTCCGCGCGAAAAGAAAAAAATCCGTTTTCCAAAAATGGTTCTTGAATGACGACCTTGACGGCTACGACGTCGCCGGGTCGCACCGTCTTTTTAAACAAAGCGCTCTCAACAGAACGAAAAAGCCCGTTTTTTTCAGCTCCCGATTCCCGCAAAGACCACAAGCGAGCCCCCGCCTGACAAGCCATCTCGACCAATTTAATTCCCGGCACCACTGGATTTCCCGGAAAAT
This sequence comes from bacterium, assembly GCA_021810245.1. Lineage (GTDB taxonomy): Bacteria > Elusimicrobiota > Elusimicrobia > UBA1565 > UBA9628 > JAKAQV01. The sequence goes on along the minus strand of JAJZJF010000042.1, from coordinate 12,002 downwards.
GACCGGCGCAATCCTTTTCTTTCCAAGCGTAACTCGCCAGAAGATGAGACTCCGTTTTTTCCAATATTTGGTCGATAAATCTCCACTCCATCACAAACCCATTCCTCCGTCTACGCTTAATATCGCGCCGTTGAGGTAATCATTCTCGATTAAATGCGCGACCGCCAAAGCGACAGATTCCGCGCTCCCAAATTGCCCCAAGGCAATTTCTTGGCGAATTAAATTTCTCGTTGATTCCGCGATTGCCTCGGTCATGGCCGTTTCGATAAAACCCGGGCTGACCGCATTGACCCTTAATCCCTTTGGTCCCCATTCAAAAGCCGCCTGTTTGGTCAAGGCCTCAAGAGCGGCTTTAGAAGCCCGGTAAACAGCGCTCCCCGTCAAAGCCTTTTTCGCCAAAATAGAGCTGACATTAACGATAATTCCGGAACCGGATTTAATCATCTCCTTGGCGAAATCCCGCATCAGAAAAAGCGGCGTTTTAAAATTGACTCCCAAAATCAAATCAATGGATTCTTCCTGAATATTGAGGGCCGGCTCGTGGGGCTTATCGATTCCGGCGTTATTGACGAGGATATAGGGATTTCCCTCTTTGAGAGCGGCCTCCAGCAAAACGCCGCGACCCCGCGCCGTCGAAAGATCGGCTTGGACCAAAAAAGAATTTTCTATTTCCGACTGTAGGGCCTTTGCCGCCTCGGCATTCCCTTTATAATGGATTCCAATTCGCAGTTCTCCCGCGCTTTTCTCGTTTAAAACCTTGACGATGGCCCGCCCAATTCCGCCGGACGCTCCAGTGACAATCGCAACATCTTCAGACATTATGGTTTCCTCTCGTACGGAATCTGGAACCAACCATTTCTGACCGAATATAAATGAGGGAATGCCGCTTCCGGAGTTTGTTTAAGAAAGCGGCCTCGCTTAAACTCGGTCAAAGAACCTCCATATATCCGCCGCCCCAAGCAAGCCCGGCCCCCAAAACGGCATAGACGATCTGATCTCCCTTTTTTAACTGGCTCCAATTTTGCGCGAGAACCGAGGGACACCCGGCGGCGGCGATATTTCCTTGCTCCCGCACGTTTCTCAAATGGCGTTTTTCCGGAAGCCGCAAATGCTCAAGAATGGAGTTTTGCATCACGAAATTAGCTTGGTGGGCGATGGTATAGCAATCTTCGGCGTAAAGCCCTTTTTGTTGGGCAATCTCCTCAAACATCTCGCATGTCTTTCGTATCGAAAACTCGCGGACCGCCGCGCCGTTTTGCCTAAAATGACCAGCGGAATCAATCACGATATCATCGGCGCTTTCCGATCTGGTCTCAAAAATCATAGGTTCGACCTTAATGCGCCCTGGATGTTTGGAAGAGACAACTTCCGCCGCCGCTCCGTCTCCCCAAATATATCCATCGATACTTTTGGCTGAATAGTCCGTGCGCGTCGTGTAAGCCGAGGCCTGAACGCAAAGAACAAATTCCGGAAGACTTTCATTTTTGATATCCGCAAGGGTTTTCATATGGAGAGAAAAACTCGAGCACGCGGAGTTAATATCGCAGTGCGGCCCCGGCTGGACTCCAAGTTCCCGCGCGATTTGATTGGCCAAGCAAGGAATCATTTCAAAAGGCGTGTCACAATTGGCAATCACCCAGCCAATTTGGCTCGGAGAAACATGAGCTCGCTCCAAAGCTTGTCTTGCCGCCAAAACCGCGAGGCTTAACGGCGTTTCTCCGCGAGAGCGGGCGTGCAAAATCGCTTGATCCGGATTTTTATTTTTGGTTTCCCGGATATAATCAAGGCTTAAAACCGAATGGCGGCTGTTGATGCCAAGCCTGGAATCTACCCAGTCCTGGCCTTTTTCAAGGCCCACTTCCCGATGCAAAAAATCATTGCTTATTTTTGTTTTCGGAAGAGAACTTCCAATGCCGTGAATGTAAAACCCGCCCATTTAGGCCTATAATCCCGAGATCGCTTCCCCGCCGTCAATGCGCAAAACCTCGCCATTGACCCAGGAAAAACCAGGCAGACAAACCTGAAAAATCGTCTCGGCTACGTCTTCGGGAGTCGTCAGACGGTGATAAGGATTTCTCATCCGCGCCTGGGCCTTCATTAAATCGAAGTTAGGAATCGCGTTTCCAGCCGGAGTGTCGGTAATTCCAGCTTGGATCACTAGTGAGCGCGCGCCATAAGGCGCCAATTCTACCGCCAAAGCCCGGCAAGAAGCCTCCAGAGAACATTTCGCCGCTGAAACCGCGGCATATCCCTTCCAAGCAATTTCATTGCCTTCCGAAGTCATCGCAATCAGGCGAGCCTCTTTGCTCAAAAGCCCTTCCTTAGACAACTCACGCCCCCAAAGCAGATAGTCATAACCCATCATCCAAATCGTGCGGCTCAAATCCTCTTCGCTTAACAAATCCTCGCGATAGGGAATGCGGCTATCGGCCAAGGTATAGAGGGCATCGCATTTTTTTTCGTGAAAGGCCTCGTTAATTGCCGCGCGCAAAACCTCAGCAGAGGCTGAAATGCCGCGTTTTGAGAGAGACTCTGACAAGCCCTTGATCGCCGCGCCTTTAAAATCAGGAGTTTTATCTTCCAAGATAAGTTTGCACGCTCCGGCCGCCACCGAATGCATAAAAAGGTGAACTCCTTGAGGCCCCGCTTCCTTAGACAAGCTTTCAAAAACAAGCCCGCGCTCATCTTCGTCAAATAAATTCACGTTGTGAGTGACCAAGCGAACGCCTAAAGAGCGAATCTCGTCAAAATGAGGCTTAATCGAAGTTTCGACAACGCCTTCTTTGTCTTTATGCGCGATAAAAATATTGAGTCCGCCGTGAGCTAAGCGTTTGGCGGCGGCCAAGCCGAAACCGGAAGAGCCTCCCAAGATGACCGCCCAAAGATTTTTCCCGGCAAACGGCTTTTCTTTAAAATGAGTCATAGTTTATTATAACATTTGACCTTTTGCGTCGGCATTTTTATTTTCCACAACCTTATCTCCTCCACTTTAACCGCGCCAGATGGACATCCGTAGCGGAAACCTTGCTACAATAGACTTGATGCGGCGCTTAGATAAAAGCGTTTTTTTTGTATCCGTCTTTTTGTTTGCGGCTTCCGCTTGGGGACAAACAGACAACCCCTCCCAATATTTCAAGTCCGGCTGGGCCAAGGTTGAGATTCCCCGCTTTTCTCCGGTCAAGTCAAACCCCGTCTTTGTTCAAAACCCTGGGGGAACTTTCCAAGCTGAATACGCCCGCCCCACCCATATTTTCGTAACGGAAATGGCTTACCAGATGTATTCTTCGCAGTTTGGCGGCGGAGAAATGGCCCAATACTTGCCGAAAATTGTCAAAGCCTCCTACGAAGAAGACATGCCTTTTAAAAACCCCTTCGGACAACTGATTCCCGAATTGCGGCATTTTTGGGATCCACGGAGGGGGCTTAAAAAAGGTTTGGCCGGATATGACAGCGCGGTGGACCGGGCCTATAAATATTTTACTGGCGGCTACGGAATCAACGGGAAATACGACCCGCGTTGGTCTGTTGAAGGAATCAAGGGACAAGGAATTATTTTTCTCTACCGTGCGGGAGAAAAAGCCCAGGCTTACGAATACTTAGGGCATGTCGCTCACTTACTAGAGGATCTCACTGTTCCAGCCCACACTTTATTATGGCCTCACCTGCACGCTATTCCCGGAAGCGACGCATATGAAACTTACGCGGAAACTCACTTCCGAGAGAATTTTAAAATGCCAAGCGCGAATGTAGAATCATTTTCTTCTCTGTATGATCTTTTTAATCAAACCGCCAGGACCACCCAGCAATTCGACGCCGGATTTGGCCCCGGACCCCTTGAAGGAAAAGATGGAACTCTCGACCGCGGTCAAAGAAGAAAGGATGGGTTTACTCCCTTGGAACTTCGCGAAGAAGCCCGGGTTTTGCTGCCGCTGGCGGTCAAGCGCGTGGCCGCCCTTTTTCTCTATTTCCAGAAACAAGCCGCGAATAATTTTTCTAAACCCCTGATCCCTTCTCTTAAATAAGCCTTCCGATTTTCAGCTCCCAAGAGGCGTTTCAATTTGCTATTTTTTAGTCATGGAGAGTGTTCAAGCATCACCCTCAAATTCCGCTATTACCGAGAAAACTGTCGGAAAGGTCCGTTGTCTTATCTTTAATCACCCGCCTTCAAACAATCTCTCTTTATCTTTTTTCGACCATCTTGAAACCGCTCTTAAAGCCGCCGAAGAAGACTCTGGCGTTCGCGCCGTTTTGCTTTCTTCTGCTATCCCCAAATATTTCTCGGCGGGACTGGAATTATCTGAACTTTTTTCATCGGAAGAAAAAACTCGCACCCGTTTGTTTTTGCGCTTAATTGACCTTCACAAAAAACTCGCCCATTTTCCAAAACCAACACTTGCCGCCATCGAAGGCTCGGCCTTTTTGGGCGGTTTTGTCTTGGCCCTGGGATGCGATTTTCGCCTTATCGCCGAGGAAACCGGGCGCGTTTCTTTAAGCGAGGTTCGATTGGGGCTTTCCCCCACGCTTCCCTTGATTTCGCTTGTCGCTTCGATGTCAGGGCGCCCTGGATTAATCAAAGACCTCATCTTAAAAGGAAAAACTCTCAGAGCTGGCGAAGCCCTCGAGGCCGGGCTGGTAGATCATATTTTCCCCAACTCTAATTTTTTTGAAACTTCCATCAAGGAAGCCGAGAAACTCTCCAAGCTTCCGCCAATGGCCTATCGGGCGATTAAAACCTCCCTTCGCTCGGTTTTAATGAAAGATGAAGAAAAACTCTGGGAGAAAGGGCTTGTGGAATTTAACTCCTTGTTTGCGGGAGAAGAAGCCCAGGAAGGCGTGCGCGCGATGTTCGAAAAGAGAAAGCCGCGATGGGAATAAATTCTCTTTTTTCTCCGGAACTTCTTAAGGGCAAGGTCGCCGTCGTCACCGGAGGAGGAACTGGAATCGGGAAAGTCATCGCGCTAGATTTTGCGCGGCACGGCGCCAAAGTCGCCGTCGTTTCTCGAAATATCGATCGCCTCAAAGAGACGGTTCTTGAGATCGAAAAGTTAGGCGCGGAAGCGGCGGCTTTTTCCTGCGATGTCTCTCTTCCAGAACAGGTGCGCTCCACCGCCCAGGCCGTAATCGAAAAATTTAAGCGCGTCGATATTTTAGTCAACAATGCCGCCGCCAATTTTATCCGCCCCTCCGAAAAGCTCACTTCGGTCCGCTGGAAAAAAGTCATTGACATCGTTTTAAATGGAACCTTCTATTCAAGCCTTGAATTTGGCCGACAAATGCTCGCTCAAAAAAACGGGCGAATCATTAATCTTGTCGCCGCCTACGCCTGGACCGGAGCGCCGGGCCTTCTTCCTTCAGCTTCGGCAAAAGCGGGGGTCGTCGCCCTAACCAAAACCCTCGGGACGGAATGGGCCTCGCAAGGAGTTCTGGTCAACGCCATCGCGCCAGGCCCGATAGACACTCCCCAGACCCGAGAACGCCTTTGGCCCACTCCCGAAATGGAAAAACAGATTCTTTCCAGTATCCCATTGGGGCATTTTGGGAAAGAAGAAGACGTCTCGGCCTTAACCCTTTTTTTAGCCTCGGAACTTGGAAGAAATATTTCAGGCGAGGTTATTACCTCAGACGGCGCGCAAAGCCTCGGAAGAGGCGCTCTCGATTTATTAAACGCCGCGACAATAGGCCACCCCCCAAACGGCGACTAATACCGATATTGAATCAGGATCGGCGTGGGATGTTCGGCATTAGGTCCAGCCAGAATAAGAACTCGTCTCTTGGCAAAAGGGACAATCCCTAAAATGGTCTGATGGGCCGGGTAACGAGCCTCAAGCGCCATCTGCCCTGATTTTAGTTTGAAAACCAAAAGCTCTCGGCTCTTCGAATCAAAGGCCCAAAGCCTCCCTTCAACCCAAGCCATGGCCGTAACAGCAAACCCATTTCCCAAGGAATAGCTCTGGGTTTGTGACGGATCAGATCTATGCCGGTAAAGAAGCCCATTGGCCGCATCGTAAGACCACAGGGATTTTCCATCAAAAGCCAGAGCCGTCGGCGCTGGTCCTGGGGAGGGATAACTCTCGGACACCACCCCAGGGTCGGAAGAAGAATGCTCAATGAGGCGGGCCTGGGCCGCGTCCAAGGACCAGAGATTACCTTTCGCAAAGGCGAGAGAAGAGGGATGATAGGGCTTAGTCGCCAAAACCCTGGCAGTCCGAGTAATCGCATCTGCCTTCTGAGGAGAAAATGACTTTAAATTTCCATCCCAATCGGAAGCCCAGAGCATATTACCGTCAAAGGCAAGCCCGGTGGGATTGGAAAGAGAAACAGGTTGAACCGAAAGAGCACGAAAATGGAAGCGGTTTAAATAATTCCAACCTCGATATCCCCCAACGCTCGCGAGCGCCAACGCTAGCATAGAAAACCAAAACCCCTTGCGCTTAAGCGTTCTTAAAGCCGGGTTGACGCTCTCCACTTTTTCTGAAACTCTCTTCATAAAAGAAGACAGTTTCGCCGTCGCCTCGGCCGATTCTCGAACGCTCTGATTCATCGCTTCCGTAAAGCGCAAATGTTCCGCTTCCTTTTTCTCAAGGTCGGCGTGCCAATTTTCGCGCTCTTTGCGCAAATTTTCTTCCCAAGAAGATAATTCCGCTCTCTGATTTTGCCAGGCAGAGCGCTCCCGGTCCCAAAGCTCTTTCCATTCCGCGCGCTCTTGCTCCCAGATTTTAGAAAGCTCTTCCAAATGTTTTTCTAAATCGGCGACTTTTTTAAGGGCGCCAGCCTTATCTTTTTCCGCCTCGCTTAAGCGATGCCTCTCTTCCAGTAGTTCCGCCAAGGTTTTTTCAAGAGCGGTCTTTGCCTCTTTGAGACTCTGAGATGATTTTTCCAAATCGCGGGATAAAACAGAGGAGTCCCGCTGAACCCGACCAGTCAAAGCCTGCATCTCGCGCAAACTTTGGAGATACTCTTCTTCTTTTTTTTGCCACATCTGTTCTTGGCGTTCCAGAATTTTCTGTTGCTCGGATAAGCGCTCCCGGGTTTGAGACAAGAGAGACTTCAGTTTTTCCTTCTCAATAGCGTGACTTTTTCTTTCTTCTTCCAAGCTCTTTAAAGCCGCTTCGATTTTCCCTTCGGCCTCAAGCCCTCCATGAAAAACGGCGGCCTCTTGTCCCGCTAATTCGCTCTTTAGATTTTGGATTTCACCGCGCAAAATCGCTTCCCGCTGCCTTGATTCCTCTAAAGCCTTATACCTAGAACTTAAGAGTTCAGAGAGCTCTTCCGCTTCGCGACGACTTTTTTTACGGACTAAAGACAAGGCCTCCCAAGCGGCTTGGGAAGGAAATGCCTGCCCCTCGCCCGAAAAAGGAATTAGAAATTCAGAGGAAGAAGACTCGGCCTTTCTCCATAAATCCTCAAGATTGTCCTCAAAACCGAAAAGCTCTTCCGCCATGCCTTTATTGTAGGGCCTCAAAGCCCAAAAATCAATATCGGAATTGTTACGAAAAAAGAAAGGCGCTAGGTGAACAACTCAAGATGAGCGGTCAAACCGGACCTTCTGGAAAGTTGAACGGCTTGTTTAAACAAAACCTCGGCCGCGCGCGTTTCTCCTAAGGCATGTAAAACCTGGGAGAGAGAAATTTGAGCCAAGACAAGACCGCGGTTTTCATGAGCCCGCTTAAACAAAGCCAAAGCCCGGACTAAAAACCCTCTAGCGTCTTTTAAATTTCCAAGTTGCATGTTGACCCGCGCAAGACCCCATTCGACATAGCCCAGATCGGCGGGATCTCCCAGCTTCCGGTAAAGAAAACGGGATTTTAGGTAGAGCTCTTTTGCAGCGCGGTAAAGCCCTTTCTGCCTGAGCGCGTTTCCAAGTCCGCAATAAGCATATGCTTTCGCGAACAAATCCTCGCTTTGAGACAATAAATTTTTGGCTTTGCGGTAATACCTCTCAGAATCCGAGAGTTTTCCCTGAATCCGGCAAACTCCGCCTAGCCCCAACAGAGCGTAAACTTTTCCGTCACTGTCTTTGGCTTTTAAAGCCAGTTCTAAAGACCGCAGATAAGCCTTCTTTGATTTCTCAAGCTCGCCGGAAAATCTCAAGGCTCCGCCAAGCGCCCATTCAATGAAAGCGCAGGCCTGAAAATCTTTTTCCTGAATCTTTCGTTTTAAAAAGGCGTTTAGGCGAAAAATACTCTCCTGATACTTCCCCTCCGCCCTGCCGATAAGGATCTCTTCTAAATCGACGAATTCTTTTTCATTGATTCTACCGGCCCGCCGCATCTCAAAGCGCGCTTTTTGGATATGCTTGCGAGCTTCGGAAATTTCTCCTATGCTGCGAGCGATAGAGGCCAAGGACAGAAAAGAGTCAAAGCGCAAAGACGGGTCTGAGCTTGAGTTAATCGCGAGGAGATAAGCCAGACGAGCTTTTGAAAAAAGCCCGCGCGCGCGAAAATTCTCCGCTTTCTCTAAAATTTTCCAAGAACGTTCGGCCATTGTTAGATTATATCTTTCCAGAAGCCTCCGAAATTGTTGTGATATAAGGGTGAAGAAAAAAACCGCGCCGCTATTGATGCTTGTCCTCTTGCCGATTTTAGGATTTGAGCCGCTCAATGAACCTCCCCAATGGCATGAGGATTCGACCTTTCATTATAAAATCCTCCATCAAGACACCTGGCTTCCAATGGGGTTTACGCTCAAGCTGGAAAATATCCACAGCCGAATGAGAATGGATCTCGCCTGGTGTTGGCCTCCGGTTTCTTCCGCCGCCAAAATTCCACTTTACCTCTACCGCAATCAAAGGCTCTATGAAAATGGGCGCTTTCACCCGCCCGCCTGGAGCGTCGGCTTGGCCGAACCCGGAATAAGAACGATTCTTTCTTTTGATCAAAAACCGATGGACAATCTCTATCAAATCATCGCTCATGAAACTACCCACGTTATTTTTGTCTCTTATTGGATGCGAAAGAACCAAAATTATCCGCCCTATTGGCTCAATGAAGGCTTGGCGATGGTTGAACAGACCTCAGAAGAACACTCAAAAGACTGTTATTGGTATCAAGAAATATCTTATCTGTCGACGCAGAATCTCTTTCCGCTTAAAACATTAATGCGGCTTGAGCCCATGAAAATGAATAATACCAGCGCCATTCAATTGTGGTATGTCGAGTCTTATTCTCTAATCTATTTCTTGTTGCGGAAGCGCCCTAATTTTTACTTTAAAACTTTCGTTTCTTATCTCAGGGATGGACGCTCTTTTAAAACGGCTCTATGGGCGGGATACCATTATACTCCCCGGCAACTCGAAAGAGAGTGGCACAGGTTCTTAAACATCCAAAGCCGACATAAAACTTTCGGCCCCATCTCTACCGTCGGCTTTTTCCACGATCTCGGACCCTCTTAGCGGGGGAATTTGTTCGGAATATTGACCCGAACGGGTTTTCCATTGAGAGATTTTAGGAAAGCGACCAAATCTTTTTTTTGTTGAGAATTAAGCCCCAGCGGATGAATTTTCTTATCCAAATAGGGGTTGAGGTTTCCGCCTTTATTATAAAAATCGACGACCGCTTCCAGAGTTTTTTCCGAGCCGTCATGCATATAGGGATGGGTATATAACAAACCCCGAAGACCGGGCGTCTTAAAACTCCCCTTGTCTTTGTCTTTTTTCGTAATCAAATAGCGGCCCAGATCCGGATGTTTGGCATTCATCCCGACGCCCAAATTATGAAATCTGGAATCGGAAAAATTGGGACCAGTATGACAATCATCGCAATGGGCTCTTCCAAAAAACAAATTCATTCCCCGCTGAGCCGACAGAGATAAGGCTTTCTTGTTTCCGGCGATAAACCGGTCATAATTCGAATCTCCGGACAAGATAGTCCGTTCAAAACTCGCGATAGCTTCAACAATGCGCTCGGCCGTAATCGGCCCGGGGCCAAAAGCCTTCTTAAACATTTTTTGATAGCCTTTAATTCTCCCAATTTTCTGTTCGACTCCTTTGAGAGAAAATCCCATCTCCACCGGATTTTGAATTGGCCCCTTGGCCTGCTCTTCCAAACTTAGGGCTCGTCCATCCCAAAACTGGAGTTCATTATAAGTCGCGTTAAAAACTGGCGGGGCGCTCCGCGTGCCTTTTAGGCCGTTGATTCCGGTCGAGACCGGGCTCTGGTCGGTCCACCCCTTGGCTGGGTCATGGCAGGTAGCGCAGCTAATCGTGTTATTGCGAGAAAGTCTCTTATCGAAATAAAGATATCTCCCCAAATCGACTTTTTCTTTCGTAATCGGATTGTTCTGAGGAACCTTGGGCTTCTTGAGCCCCAAGGGAACTGGGTATGGATAGGCGGGAGCGCCGCTACTTGAATCATCACCCCAATCATCGGCCCAAAGCCCATGAGAAAAAAATATCAAGGGCGCAAGAAGGCTCAGGATCAAGAATATCTGTCTTTTCATTAGAATTTTCCTCTCTCGATTTAAAATCTTAAGCTAAAAAAGAGCGCAACATCCAGGCCATTTTTTCATGTTGCTCCATGAGTCCTGTCAGAAAATCACTGGTGCCCATATCACCGCTAGATTCACAAACCTCAAGCTGGGACCTTAAATCTCTAGTGACAGTTTCATGATCCAACAAAAGTTCCTGAAGCATTTCATCATCTTTGAGATTCTTTTTTCCGGGTTCTTTAACAGTGGAGGCCGCCAAAAATTCCGCCAGGCTTCCAAAAGATTTTTCGCCCAAAGCCCGCGCTCTTTCGGCGACCTCATCAACGATATCGTCCAACTCTTCATACTGCGCTTCGAAGAATTTATGAAGTTCGTTAAACCGCGGGCCAACCACATTCCAATGAAAATTGCGCGTTTTGGTGTAGAGGACATATTCCGTCGATAAAATTCGGTTTAAAACACCCGCGACTTCCTTTCGGCCCTTTTCTTCAATTCCGATGTTTATTTTCATTGTTTCTCTCCTCGATATGATTTAACTCTTCCCGCTTTTTTATCGGCGCAAGAGCGGCAAAGGCCGGAAATTCTAACGTCATATTCTTCCGCCACAAAGCCCCTGGATAGCAAGGAAGGTAGTGGAGTTTTCTCCCAACGCGGGTCTCTCCAGTCCTCCATCCATCCGCAAACGCGGCAAACCAGATGTTGATGAGGCTCCATATTCGCGTCCAAGCGCAACGGCCCGTTATCGGAGGCGACACGGCGAATAAGGTTTAAACTGATTAAATCCTCAGCGATGCGGTAAACTGTCGGAAGAGGCAAGGATGGCCAATTTTTTTTAAGTCTAAGATGAATCTCCTCGACCGTTGGGTGACCCGTATCCGCGGCTAAGGCCTCAAAAACAGATCTACGCTGGGCCGTCAGGCGAATTTTTCTTAAGCGACAAGCATCTTCAAAGCGGGCCAGCCACTGACCCACAAGGCGCGGGGACCTTAAATTGAAAACTAGACTCATATGATAAATATTAACATATGATATTAATTATGTCAAATGCCAAAAGAGTCTCTACCTATAAAGTGTTTTGAATTTTACGCGCGGTTTAACTCCCTATTTCGGGGCCGGGCCCTCAATGATTTCAGCCATATCTTGAGGGCGAAGCCACTGCGAAAAAGCCTCGCGCACATCCTTGGCTTTTAAATGGACATAAATCTTGGCCGCGCGCTCGGGCTCATTAAGCGGAAGGCCAAACCGAGACAAATAAAGCCACCGCCAAGCCACATCTCTAAAGCTAGCCTCGCCCAAAGGAATCGAGCGCAGAAGTAAAATTTTTCCCTGCCGCAATTCTTGGGCGGATACCTCCTTTTTTTGCATCGCAAGGATATCGTTTAAAGCCAAGGTTCTGGCCTTTGAAACCTTATCAGGGTCGGAGCCGTAGACAATCTGATACATTGACCGCGTGCGCCCAGCGTCCCACTCTGACCAGACCGAATAAGCCAAGCCCGTCTTCTTGCGTAAATCCAAACTCAGCCTTGAAGCATAAAAGGCGCCTCCCAAAATTTTATTGCCTAAATTGAGAGCGTAGT
>JAJZJF010000041.1 GCA_021810245.1 bacterium | reverse complement strand
GAAGCGCCAAGGGCAGGGGCCCCGCGCTATTGGACTGACGGTAATACCCGGTCGGCAAATAGGCTCCCACCAAGGGAGCGATGCGAAAGGTACTCCCAGGATAATCCAAATCCAAAAGCGTATAGCGGGCAAAGACAAGCGTATCTCCAAAACCGCTGGCGCTAAGATTTTGGCTTCCCTGAGGCAAGCCCTCCTGCATGGAACTAAAGCCCTCCCGGGTGTCTAAGGCCAGCGCGATTTTATCGGTCAATCCATAGAGGAAGGTTTCGGGAAATTGATAATTATTGACCTGCGTTCCTCCAGAGGGAGCGGAGGGATTTGAGCTCAAGGTCGGATTAAAGGAAAAGCGGGCTAGGAGTTGATCTTGAGAAACCGGCAAAGCCGTAATAAAGGTCGCGGGCGCGGCCCTGAGCTTTTGAACGGCAACAATCCCGTTCCAGCAAAAAATACTAACGGCAACAACACAACAAACCCACCAACGCGGATACGCCCAATCTTTCAGCCGATGTAACACTCAAGCTATTCTACCCCATAACAGACAATCTGGGCAAACCCAAAAATCCGAAGCGCGTCCCTCCCTCTTGAAAAAATACGATTCTCCGGCTATACTTTGGTTTTAGATTGACCTGATTGACTAAAAAGCTCGAAAAATTGATATGCTCGTGTTATCATGAAAACAAAAATAGTTCTGGCTTACCTCCTCATTGTCTTGCCCTCTCTCGCCTGGAGTTATGACACGGTCCATTTTCTTCCCTCTTTTTCGGTCTCAGAGGCCAAAAAGCCAATCGCCGTCCGCGCCGCCCTGGGCCGATATTACGTCCTCGATGAAAAGGGGCGCCTCTTGGTTTATGATAAGAGCGGCAAACTAACCGATCTCAGTTCTGGGAAAACCGCCCGCTTGCGCTATCCCGAAGGTTTAGCCGTCGCATCTGACAAAGTCTATGTGGCAGACACCGGCAATTCCGTTTTGAGAGCTTATAATCGCGACGGCAAATTCTTGTTTTCCATGGGAGTGCCAGGCTCCCGAGCCGGACAATTTGATGACCCGAGTTCAATTGCCATCGGAGCGGACGGACGGATTTATGTCGCGGACACAGGAAACAGAAAAATCGAGGTATTCACCCCCGACGGCTTATTCCTTTTTTGGTTTGGAGAAAAGGGATCGCTGCCGGGGCAATGGTCCCGACCTGACAAAATCGCCGTTGACGCCTCCGACAGAATTTACGTCCTTGACCGTTCTAACGAGCGCATTGAGGAGTTCGATTCCTCAGCTCATTTTTTAGTCGCCATTCCATTTAACGGGCAAGATTTTGCCGTCGATAGATATGGCTTCATCTACGGAATTTCCGCGGCCAGAGGCAGAATCACGGAATGGGGCCCGGACGGCGCTGAATTGGGGCATTTTGGGAGTCGCGGATCGGGAGCCGGACAATTTAAATGGCTAAGATCAATTGATATAGCCCAAAACGGAAATCTGGTTATCTTAGACGGGGGAAAAAAGACCGTCGATCTCGTTTCAGTGGCCAATAAATTTAAAGTTCACCCTATTCATCCGAATGCCAACACAAAGTTATTTCCATCGGGACCGGACTCCGTCTGGAATTATGCAGCCAACCCGATTTTACTCGCGCAACCGAACACCTATATTTATTTGACGCAAGAAGGAAAATTCAACGTCCTTGATTCTTCAGGGAATATTCTCTTTCAATTTGGGAAGAAAGGCAAAAAAGAGGACCAGACATGGGAAGCGACCGGACTTGCCCTAGATCCTTCTCTCGGATTTTACGTTTCAGACGCGCCAAGACACCGCATAGAACATTTTGTCTCAGATTCCTCCGGCGCATGGAAATGGGATAAAAATATCGCGGAACCCAGCGGTTGGTTTGATGGACTCTCCAAAGAAGGGCGCGTGCGAAACCCCCAGGGACTTGCGGTCAACGGGGCGGGAACGCTTTATATCGCTGATCCAGGGAATCACCGGGTAGATGCCTATACCCCGGACGGGGTTTTTCTCTTTTCAATTGGCCCCAAACTTGGCTCTTTTGAGCTTGAAAAACCGGTCTCTGTCGCCTGGGACAAGGCGGGGTTTGTCTATTTTCTCGACCGCGAGCTAAAAAAAGTGTTTAAATGCAATCCTTCCGGAGAGCTCATCAGTTCTTGGGGCGAAATGGGAGAAGCTCCAGGAAAATTTGAAGATCCCATCGCGCTGGCTTTTGACGGAGAAAACTACATCTATGTCCTAGACCATACCCTCAAGCGCGTCTCCGCTTTTTCGACCAATGGACGTTGGATTATGGATTTCTTTTCGGGAAGTTTAATTGGAAATCCGGTATCTCTGTCGGTAGACAAACAAGTTCTGAGGATTTCGGACCGACTGCAAAAACATATTCTCTCATTTCATATCCATCCTTCTTTATCGGCTCCTCTTTCAATATCAACCGCCGCCAAAGAAGGCACCATAGATCTTTCCTGGGAACCGGTGAAAAATTCATGGACCAAGGATTACCTTATTTACCGCTCCGACAAGCGCTATGAGAACTTCATGCAAATTGGAACCACCGATCAAAACCATTTTACAGACTCTAGCGCGCAATCGGGACAAGTCTATTACTACCGATTGGCCACCGAGGCGAAAACCGGAGACATCGGGGCGCAAAGCCGGGCCATCAAGGCCATCAACGGAGAAAGCGCCAATCGCCCGAGAATTTCTATCTCTTCCGTGACGCTATCCGGAATATTTCCGGCCAATTATAAATGGTATTTAAAAAACCCCATTGGTTCGGCCACCATTACTAATAATTCCGATGTGCCGTTTAATGATCTAAAGCTCACGTTCCAGATCAAAAATTACATGGACTTTGGCTACGACCTACGCATTAAAAAACTGGACTCAATGGCCTCGATTGCCGTTCCCTTAATCGCGACTTTAAACAACACCATCCTCAATGTCACTGAAGAAACTCCCATTCAGGCAAAATTGACGCTGACCTATTTCGAAAAAAACAAAAAGAAGACAATCTCTCTTGCCCAGCCGCTCACCGTCTATTCCCGCAATGCCATTACCTGGCAAGACCCGCGCCGGATCGCCAATTTCATCACTCCCAATGATACGCCCGTGTTTGATTTTGAAAGAGCGGTCCTCCATCATCAGGAAAATTTTCCCGCCGCCTCAGCTCTCAACTCCAACGTTCTAGCCGCGATGCGTTTATGGGAAGCCTTGGGGGTTTACGGCATGCAATACGCGGAAAACCCATCAAACTCCTTTGAGAAAATTTCAACCAATCCCAATTTCCCAATTGACTATGCGCAATTTCCCAGGGAAACGCTTCGGAGAAAAAGCGGACAATGCGATGACCTAACGACTCTATTTATTTCAATGCTCGACGCAGACAATATTCACGCCGCCATTATTGACTACCCGGGGCATATGGCCTTCATGTTCGATACTCACGCTTCGTCTTGGACCGATGCCGCGCTTCCTAAGGACAGCTTAATTAGCTACGAGGGAACCTATTGGGTCCCTGTCGAGTCAACATTGATAGGCAAATCCTTCCTCGACGCCGTAAGAAATGCCGCCTATTCTTACAACACCGAGTTAAAGAAAGGCGAGGTTCATATTATCGATGTCCGAAAAGCCTGGGAAACCTACGAACCCGTGACCATGCCGCCCACTAATTGGAAGGCGGAAACGCCGAATATGGAAACGGTCAACAAATTCGTCAAAGAAAATTCTGAAAATCTCTTTCACGCAGCCTACCGTTCGATTAAGAAGAGACTCAAAGAAAAGATCGCCGCCAACCCCTCCCTTATCGATCCGCGCCTAGCCTTAGGCGTTTGGGAGTATGAAGATGGGAACATCCATGCGGCCAAGAAAAGTTTCAAATCGGCCTTAGCCATCAGCTCCACAAGCGCGGCCGCCTATAACGATCTCGGCAATATCGCCTTTTTAAAGCGCAAATACCATGAGGCCGAAGGATGGTATAACAAAGCCGCGCGCAACGATCCTGGCAATCCCGACATCTGGATGAATTTCCTCAAAACGGAAATTCATCTTAAAAACGCGCGAAAGGTCTCTGAATCCGCAAAACAGATACAAGAGCTTGACCCCTCTTACGGCCCAGCGGTCGATATCCTGGTCAAGAATTTTCAGGAGGGAAACCCATGAAAAAATTAATCCTTACCATGACGTTAAGTGTCTTCATCGTCAGTTCGCTAAAGGCGGACGAGGGACAAGCGCCGCCGCCTCAAAAAGCGCAATCGACAACGGCCTTGCTGATGAATTGGTTTACGCAATTGGAACAAAGCCTCTCCGCATCATCGGTAGGGCAAAGCTATGAAAATAGAAACGACTTGGTTTCAGTCGCAGCCGTACGCGGAAGCAAACAAGACCTTTCTAAACTCAATGAACCCACTTGGGAAAAGTCTAATGTTTCCCAAAGAGAACAAATCCTTAAGGAGAGAAAGGAGTTCGCCGCCGCCGTTAAGGAAGTCGTTTCCGGAAAGCTCAAACAAGCCCAAGCGGATCTAAAGGCGTTTGAAAAATCTCACCCTAGTAGCCCGCTTCTCAAAGACGTTAAAAAGGCGGAAGAGAAAATCGCGGAGCTTGGAAAATTAAACGCCAAGGATAAGGACAAGGGAAAAGCCAAGGCGCCCAAGCAAAAAACGCCCCACAAAAAGAAACTGACAAAAACTCAGGCAGCGGATAACCCCTGAATTTTTTTGACCAAGGCTGTCGTTGAATAGCCCTTTTTAAGCGCGATACGGGCGACTTTTCCGGCAAAGGGGGCGCCCACGATATTATCTTTTGAATAGTCGGCGCCCTTAACGAGAATATCGGGCCTTAAGACCCGAATGGTTTTTTCAGGGGTTTTTTCCTTAAACCCAACGACATAATCAACGGCCGACAATGCCGCTAAAACCCGAGCGCGGTCTTTAAAGCGGTTCAATGGACGGCCCGGGCCTTTTCCCAAGAGACGAACCGACTCATCGCGGTTAAGGCCTAGAATCAAAACATCCCCCATTTTTTTAGCCCGCTCCAAAACCTGGACATGGCCAGCGTGCAAAATATCGAAAACTCCATTGGTAAAAACAACGATCTTACGCTGTCTTTTAAGGCTTTGGCGAAGTAGCGCCGCTTTCTTTAAAGAAACAAGCTCTCCCATCGCCGTTCTCAATGGGCTTTTGGCGCATCAGGGAAAAGGGAATCTTCGATAATCCCGCACCAAATTTGGATGATGGCAATGTGCGCCTCTTGAATGCGCGCGACGGTCTTGGATGGAACGCACACGCAAAAGTCGGCGATATTTTTAAGTTTCCCCCCACTTTCCCCAGAAAGACCAATGACCAAAAGCCCTAATTTTTTTGCCGCTTCTACTGCCAAAAGGACATTTTTTGAGTTTCCAGAAGTCGATATCGCGACCGCAATATCTCCCGGTTTTGCATGAGCCTCAAGTTGCCTGGCAAAGACGACCTCGTAACCAAAATCGTTGGATATCGAGGTTAAATCCGAAGTATTGGTGGTTAAAGCCAATGCCGGAAGGGGCGGGCGATTGCGCTCAAAGCGCCCGACAAGTTCATCGGCGAAATTTTGGGCGTCGCAAGCCGATCCGCCATTTCCAAAAGTCAATATCTTGTTGCCTCGGCGATAACAAGACACCAGCTCTTCGGCTATTTTCTCAAGCATGGGGGCCATTTGAGCGGACTGAGAGATGACGCGCCCGCTTTCAGTCAATTCTTCGGCAATACGGCTATTGATTTTATTCATGGTATTTATTGTATCTCATCGGCAGCGAGTTTTGCTACAATAAGACGATTAGCAACTAGCTCTAAAAGCGCCCAAGTCTCTCTTTGGGAAGGAGAAATTTATGCCGACCGCCGCCATGGATTACAAAGTCAAAGATATCACTCTCGCCGATTGGGGAAGAAAGGAAATCGCTTTAGCCGAAGCTGAAATGCCGGGACTCATGTCTTTAAGGGCGGAATATCGCGGCAAAAAACCGCTTAAAGGGGCACGAATCGCCGGATGCCTCCATATGACCATTGAAACGGCAGTCTTAATTGAAACGCTGATTCAATTGGGAGCGGAAGTCCGTTGGAGTTCCTGCAATATTTTTTCAACCCAAGATCATGCCGCCGCCGCGATTGCCCAGGCTGGAATTCCCGTCTTTGCTTGGAAAGGAGAAACTCTTGAAGAATACGATTGGTGCATCGAGCAAACCCTTCAATTTGAGGGAGGACTCGGCCCCAATCTTCTGCTCGATGACGGCGGCGACTTGACGAACATGATTCACGATAAGTATCCCAATCTCTTAAAAGATATCGCTGGTTTGTCGGAAGAAACCACGACCGGAGTTCATCGCCTGTATCAGCGAGAAGCCCAAGGGAAACTCAAGGTTCCGGCTATTAATGTCAATGATTCCTGCACCAAGTCTAAATTCGACAATCTCTACGGTTGCCGAGAATCATTGCTGGACGGCATTAAACGCGCCACCGATGTCATGATCGCGGGAAAAATCGCGGTCGTCTGCGGATACGGGGATGTCGGGAAAGGCTGCGCGCAATCGTTTAAAGGAATGGGGGCTCGCGTTTTAGTGACCGAAATCGACCCTATCACCGCGCTTCAAGCCTCCATGGAAGGCTTTTCCGTCATCACGATGGATGAAGCCGCTTCCATCGGAGATATTTTCGTGACCGCCACCGGCTGCTGCGATGTCATCACCAAAAAGCATATGGACGCGATGAAATCTCACGCAATCGTCTGCAATATCGGGCATTTTGATCTTGAAATAGACGTCGCTTCTTTAATGAACGACAAAAAACTCAAAAGAACGACGGTCAAGCCGCAGGTCGATCAATTTACCTGGCCGGATGGAAAAGTTTTAATCGTCCTGGCCGAAGGGCGTTTAGTCAATCTCGGATGCGCCTCGGGTCACCCCTCCTTTGTGATGAGCATCTCGTTTTCCAACCAAGTTCTCGCCCAAATTGAATTATGGTCCAATCGCGACAACAAAAAATATGAAAACAAGGTTTACACCTTGCCGAAGCTCTTAGATGAGAGAGTGGCCCGAATCCATTTAGATAAACTCGGCGCTCATTTGACCCAGCTCAATCAAAAGCAAGCGGAGTATCTAGGCCTTAACCCCAAAGGGCCTTATAAGGCCGAGAATTACCGCTACTAGGGCTGTCGTGCATACCGCGTCCCGACAGCCGAAAAGAGAAATTAATTATCTCAATCTGTTTTGGCTGACCGCTACTCCCGCCGCCGCCCTCTTTGGGACGGCATGGTATTTAGTTCATTACGGGCTTCCATGGGCAAATCTCTTGGTGTTTACGCTTATGTATTTGGCCACCGGTCTTTCCATCACCGCCGGATACCACCGTTACTATTCCCACCGGAGTTATGAATGCGGCAAACCCCTACAACTTTTCTATCTCATTTTTGGCGCGGCGGCCGCCCAAAATTCCGTTCTAGTTTGGGCTTCAGACCACCGCGATCACCACCGCTACGTCGATAGCGAAAAAGATCCCTACAATATTGGAAAAGGTTTTTTCTACGCCCATATGGGCTGGATTCTTTACGCCGATCCCTTCGCTCAAGAGAGAAAGAAAAACGCCCCGGATTTAATGAAAGACCCTCTTGTTCTCTGGCAAGACCGCTGGTACCCCTTTTTAGTCGTCGCGGTCTCTTTTGGGCTACCGACAATGCTGGGCCTAATCCTCGGACACCCTCTGGGCGGTTTTTTGTGGGGCGGCCTTTTTAGAATGGTCGTGGTTCACCATATGACCTTCCTGATTAATTCCGCCGCCCATGTTTGGGGCGGAAAGCCTTATTCGATGAATAATTCGGCTTGCGACAATTGGCTTTTAGCCCCTCTGACCTTTGGCGAGGGCTACCACAATTTTCATCATAAATTTCCCGCGGATTGGAGAAATGGAATTCGCTGGCATCAGTTCGATATCACCAAATGGTGGTTATGGGTGACCTATGCCGCTGGCCTATCTTCAAAACTAAGGAGCGTTCCAGAACCGCTGATTCTTAAAGCCCAGTTGGAAGTTGAAATGGAGAAAGTCAAGCAGAAACTGGAAACCTTGCCAACCCCGACCCTGAAAGAAAAAATTCAAGATTCGCTTGACTCCGGACGCGGACAGTTTTTATCGGCCATGGAAAAATATCAAAAGGCCAAGGATAACTATTCCAAGGCCAAACGCTATTGGTCAACAGCGATGCGGCGAGAAATCCGCAATGAAATTCTCAAATATTCAAACGAACTCAACGCCTGCCGCAAATCCTGGAGACAAGCCTTACGCCTGATTAATGGCCTCTCGTACTCCGGGGCAAAAAACATCGTCATCCTGACCACGCTGGCTGATATCTTCAAATCTCATTAGAAATTTTTCTAAAAATTTTGATACTATCTCTCAATGAAAAAAATATCTCCGCTTTTGTTCGCGTTAATGCCGTTGTGTTCCCCGCTATGGTCCTGGGCGGGGCCCTTTAATCAATTTTCGTCTTTAATCCAGTCGCAAGCGCTCAAGCCTTTTGCCCTGGATATCGGTGGAGTTTTGGGCGGCGCAGAATTTGATCCGACAGCGCCGAATGGTTTCCCCGGTTTTTCCCTGGGACTCGTAGGAGTGGTGCAAACCGCCCCCAACTCAAATGACATTGTCCTCAAAAACAGCGGGGCCGGGGCGTTTGGCTTGCCGATGGTTCAAGGCACGTTAGGACTTCCCTTCCATTTAGACGTTGTCGCGCATGGATTTAGCTATGACGGCGCGACGGTGTTAGGCGGCGGCCTTCGCTACGGACTCTTTACTCCCTCCCGACTCCTTCTCTTTTTGCCGACCGTTGAAGTCTCGGCCATGGGAGATATGATCAACGACAGCGCTTTTACGATGACCCATTTATCCGGAGATGTCAGCGCGATTTGGAGATTGCCGATCGTTCAGCCCTTTATCGGCGCGGGCTTTGACGACACCAGAGCGACCATTGACTCCGCCCAACTCGCGGGCTTAAACGGCCTCTCGGCAACCGCCACGGGTTCTCGTTTGGCGGCCGGAATCGATATCACCCCTTTTCCATTTGTCGACCTCAGAGGGGCCTACATGATATTCCACGGCATTTCCGGCTACGAGCTCAACGTCGGCATCGGGTTCTAATCAATCGTTGAGCGGCGTCGGTATGGGATTAGCGATTCGGCGCGGATATTTTTTTGACGGCCACATTGCCGGAACCGGCTGCCGCCGAGACAACAAAAGACGCGCCCTCTAAATTTCCCCAATCATTTGCGGCCTTTCCTGTCCCGCTCCGCGCGTCGCTGGAAAGTTTGGATCCTGCGGGGAATGCCAGGATCACGTCTCCGCTGCCCGACGCGGCCTTTACCATCCCTTTTTCAGGAATCTTGATCCATTCAAGACTGATATCCCCGCTTCCTGTTCGAACACGCGCGGAGGCGGTCAGTCTATCCAACCGAACACTGCCGCTCCCGGCAAGAACGCGAATATTGGACAAGGATTCTCCTTGAATGGAACCACTTTCAGAATTCGCCGAAAGTTTTCCCGTCAATCCATGAACCTTGATATCCCCGGACCCCGTTTTTATGTCCACATCCGCCTGCCGCGATGAGACCCGGACATCTCCGGATCCGGAAGCCGCATCGACAGGCAACCCCCTCGGAGCTTTTATGTCAAACCCGATCTCGCATCTTTTGGATTTCCAAAATCTAAAAAACGCCGTTTTCGGACTTTGCGCCTTGACAACTAAATCCACTCCTTGTATTTCCATCGTCAACGCGCATTTTCCAGAACCCGATGCGGGCTCAATTGCGTCCACTTTAACGAACGCCCCGTTCGCCGCATCAACGCGAATATCTCCCGATCCTGTCCGGACATGAATATTTCTGATCTTATCCGCCATGAAGTTCATTGTCTTGACCACTTTTCCCCGCTCGGCCTGCCCCCGCGCCGCGAAAGCGGGTGACAAGACGGCGGCAAGAAGCGCGATCATCGTTTTATTTTTTCTCATTTTTCCTCCTCATTAATTACACGATGGGCGTTGCGGACGCTCGCTTGCGGCTCCCCATGCGCGTAATCCAAATCGCGCCCAAGCCCACCATGATCCCGAATGAAATCAAGATAAAACTAAAGAAAACAAAAATCCCGCCCAAAAGGCTCAGCAGAGATCCCGCCATTTCCATTAATTTCCCTAGAATCAAGAGGCCCATCAAAAGAAGATAGCCCAGGGCCGCCCTCCCCAGGACTGATTGGACGGACCGCCGCGCCGCATCCAAAAATTTATCAGCGAGGATCATGCCGAACGAAGCCAGTCCCATTAAGGCGGCCACGATCAAAAGCATAATCGCCAGCGGAATAAATGGAATTCCCAAAATGGAAATCGTCATCAAAAAAAGAAATGGCGATATCCCCATGATCATCAAAACCCCGATCCCGGCCGACTTCCAGAACTCGGATTTAATCGCGCCGGCGACGGTATCCAGCGGACGAGACAAAAACACCGCTAGCAATAGAACCAATATTCCGATGCCCACGATAAAAGAGAGAAAGAGAGCGTATCTGATTAAGGAAAAGAGCGCCGATCCGCCTTCGCCGTAATTCGCTAATCCGATAAGGCGCGGGAGGAAACGGAGGCTCATTCCAAAACCGGAGACATCACCCTTGACGACCGCGCCGTCAGATTTTTTGACTCGCCCCCCCAATACGGACACGTCTCCCTCCACCACTGCCGTGGGCAGGAGAACTACATCCCCGCCCAAAGCGGAAATATCTCCGTCCACCCTGCCGGACACGTTCACGTCCCCGCCGATAGAGACGACGTCCCCCCTGGACCGCCCATTGATGGAGACCGAACCGCCGACGGCCACGCAGTCTCCGTCAACGACTCCGTCTATGACGACAGATCCTCCTTTAGCGACCACATTTCCCGCGACCCTCTCAGCTTTTCCGATATGGATATTCCCGGCCAAAACCGTCTCCGATTCGCCATGGATATTGGCCTCGCACTTTTTTGGCGCAGCGGCCATCCCAAAGAACGCGATCGCGCCTCCCAGGACCGCGCTAAGAAATCTCTTCGTTTTAGTGTTCATAATTTCTCCTCGGTATTTTTTCGTCATTCCGGCTGTTGCCGGAATCCAGGAACATCCCTTGAAATCGTCAAAATCACGGCACAGGCTAAGGCCGTCGAAATCGTCAGCTGGAGCGGCAAATGAGATTTTCGGATGAGAAACAGGGAAACATCTCCCAATGAGAACAACGTCTTAATCATGGGCCGGGAGGCCCGACTCCAATGCGCCGCCTGCCCCTCAAAAAACGTGAAAATACTTTGCGGGCGAAGCAGCCGCCCTATGAGGCCAATCACATCGGAAAATCTCAAGAAAAAAGCCGCCAAAGAAAGAGCGATGGCCGCCCAACAAGACGCCGCCGCGATAAAGGCATCTTGTACCCGGTCCCTCCAATATTCCAAGCGCTCAATAGCTCTTGAAAAACCCAAGCCGGAGAGAATTTTCGCGTTAAAGGACGGGCCTGGGAAATTATAGGGCAAAGCGGCGATTCCATCGGCAAGAGCTCGTAGCCACAGATAGCGGCTTGAACAGGGCAAACACTCTTTAATATGCGCCACGACCTCCTCTTTTTCTCGCAAAGAGAGCGCGTCGTCCGACAACCCCTGCAGTTTAATAGCTTCGCATTTCATGGTTTCTTCCTTCGATACAAACTACGATAACCTGATAAAAAAGTTTCATGCCGAATTAGGCTTCAATGCCGCTAAGCTTTTCCTGCATCAAATTCCTAGCCCGAAAGAGGCGGATTTTTACCGTGCCCTCCGGAATTTGGAGGACCTGCGCCATACTGTCGTAGTCCAATCCTTCATGGTGTCTCAAAATCAGGATTTCGCGGTAAAGCGGCGGCAAAGAGGCCAGCGCTTTTTCCACTTGTTCCGCCCGTAAAGCGGAAACGATTTTTTCTTCCACCGAAATTTCCGCCCCCTCAATTTGCAGCGCGCTCTCATCATCCTCAATAGAGATCAAGGCAGGGCTTCGCGCCTTTAAAAAATCCAACGCGGTGTTGTGCGCGATTTTAAAAAGCCATGTAATAAAGGGATAAGCGGGATCGTAAAACTCCAGCTTGCGAAAGGCTTTGAGGAAGGCGTCCTGTGCCAGGTCCTCGGCGTCGCTGGAGTTTGGGACAATCCGCAAAATCAGGGTAAAAATCTGATTTTTGTAGCGATCCAGGAGAACTCCAAAGGCTTCCTGATCTCCGCTCAGACAGCGCCGAATCCATAAAAGGTCATCTACGGCCCTGATCATCGTCTCATCGCGCTAAAAAGCCCATGCTACATACTACGAAAGATTTTGGATTTTGTTTCAGAACGGAACCAGCATGATACTCCACGGCATTTCCGGCTACGAGCTCAACGTCGGCGTCGGGTTCTAATCAATCGTTGAGCGGCGTGGGCGGCATAAAAGAGCGCTCAACGGCGCTAATCGCGCGAAGGGAAGCCGCGCTGAGAATGTCCGGGTTAAATAAATAGCGTTTGCTTGGGTTTGAGGAATCAGTTTTGTTTTTGTCTACATGGAAAAATAAATCAGCGGCCACGCCGTCTTTAGGCGCAAGACGCAGCAAAACCTCAACAACCCGGCTGTAGCCAGAGTAAGACTCAAACCAATGAGAACTTCCGTCTAATATCTTAAGAATCTCTTTTGATTGTATCTGTGGGGAAGAAATATTTTTCGCTTTCTTTAAATCAGAAATTAAAAGCTGGGCTTCATGAAATAAAACCCCGGCCTTGGACAAAACCATTTCCGGCCTTTTTCTAGTTGGATCCGGCAAATTCAGTTCGTCTAAGTGCCGGACAAAAGAGCGCTTAAAATGAAGGCTGCCATCGGCCGATAATCTTGAATATTTGAGGGCATAGTCAAAGACCGCGCGGTTGCCGCCGGAAAGTGAAAGTTCAAAAGCGCGAAGAACTGACTCTGTGGAAGAAGAAACAATTTGATGAATCGCTTTATGCGTCAAAATCACGCTTAGTTCCGCATAGCCTTTGTGTTCGGCCCCGGAAACGATATCCTTGAGTTTTTGTGGGATTCCCTCCACAAGCGGAGAATTTTGAAGAGACCCGATAGAGCTAATCAAAGAATCAATGCGAGACAACTCTTCTTGGATATCTCCCAAACGCAAAATGCCGGTCTCGCGGTTATAAACTATCAATTGTTCCGCCTTATTCTTAGAAGCGCGGGGTGCGCTGAGAAAAACAAGGGACTGAACGCTTTGACTCTGATTATGCCTTAACGAAGAACCCAGAATCGGGGGCTTAAAAAATCCCCAATTCGATTGTTTTTGAGACTTATATGAATAGAACTCAAGACCCTTGGGCGCGGCAATCACGTAATGATCGGCGTTGCGGGCGAGAGAACCGCTGTAATTAAAAAGGAAAGGAACCGAAAAATTGAGGGTTTTAAGGCTTTGCCGATAGTGATCAAAACCGGACAAGGATTCAGGAACGCGCAAATTTTGCAAATGCCTTTGTCTTAAAGCGTTGAGAGTTTTTTCGATATCTTTGTTTTCTCTCCCCTTCCAGTCAGTTAATAGGTCCTTCATCGCTGAAAGAACCCCCAAATCGCCTTTCAGGAGATTGGCAAGTTTTTCCATCTGTTCTTGATTGGCGGGATCCAAGCGGTATTCGAGTAAAATTTGCCCGCCGCGCTCTTGAGAGGCCAAAAACGCTATCTGGGCCGCGAGATAATCATCAATCTCTCGCGTTAAAAGTTTAAGGGCGGGATTTGAGATAAGATTCGGAAGCATCCCTGACAAAAGCGACTCAATTCCCGGAGTTCCAATATTGGTAGCCGGAATCGGCCCCACGACGGCCCCGCCGGAAGCGCTGACGGTCTTAAACTGATCAAAATGAATTTTGAGACGCAAATCATGCGAAGATTTCCTAAAAAGAGTTACCGTCGGGTCCGAGGTTTTAGACAAGCCTATCGCGAAATAAGCGGAAAAAGGCGCCAATGACCCCGGAGTTTCCAGAACCTGGGCCGCGTCCAAAGGCTCAAAAGAAATCTGATAAACCATCGGAATTTCCCATAATTCGCCGACTTCCATCTTTGAAATTCTCTTGGCGTTAAGCGGGAGAACGGTTTTAAAGTCAAGAACGTTGAGAAGACGTTTGACCTGGCTGCAAGAATCAGCGGTGTGAAGCGGGCGGGTGACAATTGACTGTCCATCAACGGAAACCCCCGCATAAACCCCCAAAGCCCTCTGAGAAATCCCTGCCGCCCTCTTGACGGCGGTCATCGCATATCCGCTCTGGAATTTGATTTCCAGCTGATCGTTTAAGGCAAGACTCCCATCGGGATAGCGAAGAAATTGTCTGGTTCCCGAAAAAGTTCCTCCGACCAATAAACTGCCTGGCCCCAAACCGTTGACAAAGTCTTGACTAAGGGGCACGATGAGAGGAAACCTATCGCACCATTGGTCCATTCCTTGATTTTGAAATTGATTCCCAAACTCAATCCGGTCCACGGTCGCCGGATTGTATTTTGAAAATCCACCCGAAGGGTCGGCCTCAACCCAGCCGGAAGCGGCATAAGAAAAGGGAGCAGAAAGCAAAAGAAAAAGGCTCCACAGAATCCGAGAGAAAGTTTTCATGGAATTAAATTAACGCGAGAAAAAAAGCGCGGCTTTATGGTCGGCCTCCCTGCGCGAAAACTCGATTTTCCGAGCGCTCCCCGAGCGAATCAGTAAATCATTGCAATCTTTCACTAAATCTTGGATATCGATAAACGGGTTAGAAAAAACGCTAATCGAAGTTAAAAGCCCCGCGTCAATAATATAAGCCTGGGGTTCCGGATTAGAAGCCGTATGCCCCAACATGACATTGCTGGGGGTTAGATC
>JAJZJF010000040.1 GCA_021810245.1 bacterium | reverse complement strand
CCATGATTTCCCATGTCTCCCAGGAAGAAACGATTTATCCGGGAGATATTTTAGGTTCCGGAACCTATTACCGAGGCTGCGGACTTGATCTCGATCGTTGGGTCAATCCTAACGACTTAATTGAACTGGAAGTGGAAGGCCTTGGCAAACTCGTAAACACGGTTGGAACTCCCAAGGAACAAAAACAAATCAAATATCCGAAAAGAGAAAAGCATGTCCTTGATCGTTAAGCGCGGGGACGTTCCTAAAACTCCTCACACCGAATTCTACGGGCGAAAAAATATTTTATCCCTTGAGGAAATTCATGGAACTTACGGTTTTTCCGGAGCCTTTTCCCGGAAAATGCATCTTTGCCGCTATCCGACAATCCAGGTCGAAAAACCAAAACTTCTGCCGCTCAGTCTCTCAAGCCCGGTTCTTCAAAACGCGCCGCTAAGCCCTTATCACATCTTGACTGGAAAAATACCTTATCATGGCGTTTTTGAGCGTTCCAGACATTCTCTTCTTAAGGGCACAAGCGCCGTCATTTCGGTTTCCAAACCGGAACAAACGGGAAAAGACGATGAATTTTTTAGAAATGCGGAAATGCATGAATGCCTTTTTGTCCAAGAGGGAAACGGGGTTTTGGCGAGCGAATACGGCGAATTAAAATTTAAAGAGAAACAATATATCGTCATCCCCAAAGGAACGACTTATCAGTTTCGCCTTTTAAGCCCGAGAGCTTTCTTTCTCATTATTGAATCTCTTTACCCCATTCGCTTTGCTCCCCATTACCTCAACTCCGAAGGCCAGGCCACTTTAATGTCGCCGGTGGTCGAAACAGAAATCACTCTTCCTGAGTTTCAAGAGCCGCGCGATGTTTTAGGCAAATTTAGTATTTTGTCCAAACACAATGGCGGACGAGTCACTCAAATAGTCTTGGGCCATCATCCTTTTGATTTAGTGGGTTGGGAGGGGGCTCTTTATCCTTTTGTCTTTGACAGCGCTGATCATCACTCCATCGCCAGAGAAATTCACACCGCGCCCCCAGTCCGCCAAACTTTTCAAGCGGGGAACGCGCCTCACAGCGGGTTTTCCATCTGCACTTTCCGCGCCCAAATCGAAGGTTGGAACCCCAAAGACGTGCCCGCTCCCTACGCGCATTACAATGTCGATTCCGATGAAATGATGTTTTTTTCAAACACGACTTATGGAGCCAGAACTGGAATCGTCGAACCCGGTTCCATTACCTTTCATCCCGCCGGGCTCCCGCACAGTCCGCATGGAGATGCCGCGAAAAAATCTTTTAAAGCTCGCGGGAAACTCTCGGATTATTTGGCCGTCATGCTGGACACTTTTTTTGAGTCTCTTTCACCCACCCAAGAAGCCCAGAAATTTTGCGATCCTCAATATCCCCTCAGTTGGGCCAAAGCGGAAAAGGGGACTGTCCCTATTTAATATGCCCTCAATTGAGGTAGAGAAACTAAGCGTGCGGGAACGCTACCACCTTTTAGTTTCAACCGTCATTCCGCGCCCAATTGCCTGGGTTTCAAGCCTCAATCATGCGGGGCAAACCAATCTCGCGCCTTTTAGCTTTTTTAACGCGATTGCCGCCAACCCCATGAGCGTCTGTTTCGCTCCGGTCAACGACCGCAATGGAAAGCCCAAGGACACTCTTTTAAACATCAAGGAAACCGGCCAATTTGTCGTCAATATCGTCACTGAAGACAACGCCGAAAAAATGAACGCCACATCCGAAACCTATCCCTACGGGGTCAGCGAATTTGAAAAAGTGGGGCTGACTCCCGCGCCCTCGCTTAAGGTGAAAGCGCCACGGGTCAAAGAATCGCCGGTTCAAATGGAATGCGAACTCCTTCAAATTGTCACTTTAAGCGAAGGCCCGTTGGGGGGAAATCTCATTATCGGAAAAGTCGTC
This sequence comes from bacterium, assembly GCA_021810245.1. Taxonomy (GTDB): domain Bacteria; phylum Elusimicrobiota; class Elusimicrobia; order UBA1565; family UBA9628; genus JAKAQV01. The sequence continues at coordinate 13,179 of JAJZJF010000040.1, read as the reverse complement.
GTGTTTCACGCCGATGATAAAATATGGAATAATGGCGATATCAAGCACCAAGATTTAAAAGCCGTCGGGCGCATGGCGGGGAACTGGTATGCAAGAACCCGCGACGCCTTTGAACTCATTCGTCCCAAATAGAGAGGAAAAGCTTCCATGAAAAAACCGTTCATGAATTTTGTCGTCGACCATATGACATTCTTGGTCGAGCCGCGGTTTTATCCGGTCACCTACGCGCTTTTTAGAATTATTTTCGGGCTCGGAGACGAAGATATCATTTACAACAAGCGCCGCAAATGGCCGGGAGAAAATCAGGAAAAATCAATGACCTTTGCCGCGCGCCTGGGGCGCTACGAAGGCAAACCCGGGCTTGATCAATCCATCGTAGCGGTCGTTCAACCCTCCGAGCCCGATTCCCAGCCGTCCCATGTTCGGGAAATGCTCAAAACCAGAGGAGGCTCGGCCCATTGGCAGCATATCGCGCTTAGAACGCCGGATTTAATTTCATTCCATGAATACGCCGCCCAACGCGGAGTTAATTTTATTACTCCCATTCTCAAGGACGCCGAAGAGGACCTCATCCAGGTTTTTAGCGGCGAGTGGAAGCTTCCTCAAATGCCGCCCAGCGGAATCTTTTTCGAGTTTGTTCAGCGCAATCCGTCTAAGGAGCTCCTTGAAAAAATAAGTTCCAACCGCGAGGCCTTTTTTCGGGACAAAACATTCTTGGGTCTTTACCAGGAAAAAGAAGCGGAATACCAGAGCAAAAAGGTTCGGCCTTTTATTGACGATGAGCTTTTCTTAGAAATTGAAAAATCGCTAGCGGGAAAGCCTATTTGGGAACTCAATAATCAAGATTTTCGCCTGGTCGAGGAAAAGATGAAAGATTACGCGCGTTCATCCAAACTAGCCCGCTAATACCCTTAGACCCTTTACCAATTTTTTACCAATTTTTACTGATTTTTTACTGGACTTTTTGCCTTTTGGGGGTTATATAACTCCTATGCCTGGGGCCAGACGCGCAAACAAAGCGACACTCATTTCTTCAGTCGCGATGTTCTTATCCTTAATTCCCTCTGAAGTTTTTTCCGCCCAATCGACCTCCGGCGCGGCTTTTCTTGGGATTACTCCTTCTGTTCGCTCCTTTGCGCTGGGACAAGCCAACGCCTTGACCGCTCTGGGGGCTGAAGCTGTTGGAGCTAACCCCGCCAATCTTGGCCTCATGTCTCAAGAAATGGAGGTCTACACTTCTTATTCGACCCTGATGGACGGAAGCCAATTTGAGCATATTTCCATGGCTTATGCCCCGCATGGATTTTTTGACGGCCTTGGAGTTTCCATGACCCGCCTTTATACCGGAGGTTTTGTCGGGGCAGACACTTCCGGAAATTTTACGAACTCTTCTTTCAGCGCCGGAGACACCGCCATCGCCTTATCGGCCAGCGCGCATCCCACACAAAACCTGCGCCTTGGGGTCACCGGAAAAGTCGCCCAATCCGCGATCGCGGGATATAATTCAAACTGGGCGCCTGCGGCTGACTTTGGAATGACCTATAGCGCCCGATTATTTCAAAGGCCCTTTTCCATCGGAGCCAGCCTGCTTAATTATGGACAAGCGATGAAATTTATCGATCAGGCCGATCAACTCCCTGAAATGGCCAATTTCGGGGCGGCCATCCCCCTAGGAAATTTTTTCGTGGTGGCCGAATTTAATAGACTCATTATTGAGCAATTAACCCAGGTCAGCCTCGGAGCGGAATATCGCTTAGGCCCGGTGTCTTTCCGCCTCGGTTATTTAGAGGAAAGCCAGGCTTCCAATTTAGCTCTACAAGATCAGAGCGCGGTCGGGCAAATCGTGGGCAGCGGTTTATCGGAAGGCTTAGGAGTCGATCTCGGAGATTTTAGGGTAGATTGGGCGATGAGCAATCAAGCGGTCGATTTTGGAACGACTCAAAGGCTGGCCTTGTCCTTGCGTTGGGGAAATCCCTCTTCTCATTCGCATAACAAAAAGAGGAAACAATCATGGTTTAAGGGACTCCTCAAAGGCTCCAGCCATCCGGATCAATCGGATTGGCTGATGTTCTATTAATAATATGATAAAAAGAACCATGGCTCGTTTCATGAATTTGAGAAGCGTGGCGCGCTTGCCCTGGCCTGCCGCGCTTCTCACCCTTTTTCTCTTGTCTCTGGCGTCAAACCTTAAGGCCCAGACCATGCAGGCTTGGTGGAAATTAAACGACGGCTCGGGCTCTTCCGCCGCCGATTATTCCGGAACCTACGACACCGGAACCTTGATCGGCGGATACTCCTGGGTCTCAGGACCTCCGGGAGGAACGGGCGGGGCTGTTCAGTTTGACGGATCAAGCGGGTACCTTTATGGGATGCAGATTTTTCCCGGAACAAGCACGTTCACTTTAGACATGCTCTTTAATACCACGACCTCAATTGGCGGGTTACTCATTGGCTTCGGCAGTAATCAAACAGGCTTGAGCGCAAGCTATGACCGCCACATCTATATGGATAGCGCCGGACATATTTGGTTTGGAGTATTTAATGGAGCGGTTCAAACGATTGAGTCTCCCAATTCCTACAACGACGGCTTGTGGCACCAGGTTCAGGCCAGTCTCGCCGCCGATGGGATGAATCTCTATATCGATGGGGTCTTGGTTTCAAGCGACCCGGCCGTTACATCCTCTACTGGATTTTCCGGCTATTGGCGGCTCGGCTATGACAATCTCAACGGTTGGCCAAACCAACCATCGAGTTCATTTTTTAAAGGTTCTATCAGTGACGCCAGGGTCTATACCTATGAACTCACTTCCTACGTCAATGAGCTCACTCCCTCTAATACCGGGCTATCGGTCTTGATCACTACTCCCACGGCCAACGCCATTATTTCAGGCATCACGAACATTTCGGGGACCATGTCAGAATCCATCTCAAATCCGGTAGGAATGTCCCTAGCGGTTTCAGTAGACAACATCTTTGTCGGCTGGGCCACGACCACGGGAAATGGCGCTTGGTCTTTTTCTCTCAACACTAGCAATCTTTCCAACGGCCCCCATACAATTGCCGTGGATGCAAGCGATATTTCCGGAAATAACGCCTCTTCCTCAGTCTCTGTAACGATCAATAATCCGCGGCTGACTTTCTGGGCTGCCGATGACAGCGTGAAAGTAACGCAAAACCCCGATTCTTCAGGCAACCCCATCTTTGTTCTTCAGCCGGGCGGCTGGACCCCAGCCACAAACTTCACCACTCAAAACGATGTCTGGAATCAGTCCAGTAATCTGGTCAGCGTAGCCGGCGCGGGAAATGAAACCGTCGCTTTCCAAATCTTTTTGCAAAACACTTCGGTAGGCGCAGCCAACAATATTAATGTCAAATTGACCCAGCCCTGCGGGTCGGCGGGTTGCTTGGGAAGCGCTAGCCCCAATGGCAACGGTTCGAGCGTCATTCACCGCTTTAGGGAATGGTATATCCCGGCCCCAGCCGTTAACAGCAATAACGCAGTTTGGAATATCCCAGAGCCTTTGATTCCTTTTAGAGACCCCTACGCCGCAGGCGGGCTCACCATGTATTCCAATCTAGCATCTGCCAATCATGTCGGCGCACCGTTTTCGATTTCACAAGGAGACATTCAAGCCGTCTGGGTCGATGTCCATATCCCCCAAAACCAGCCAGCGGGAAACTACGCGGGAACGATCACGATTGCGTCAAGTGGAACGGTGTTGGGAACAATCAATATGATCCTCCAAGTGTGGAATGGGAACCTTCCTAATTTCGACCAAGATCCCTCCATGCTTAAAACTTGGATGGAGACCTATACGACTAGATTTGATAATGGCGAAGCCTGTTACGGCTACGCTTGCACAACGCAGTCCATTCACGCGATGGCTCAAAAATATCAATTGATGGGGCATTACTATGATTTAGATATCAACCTTGATGACTCCGTTAATTTCAACTGCAACTCGCCCGCACTAACCGATTTTAGCGAGTGGAACGCTCTCAACGGCCCTTCCTTAACAAAGGGGGGGCTATTCCCAGATGGTACTGCGCTTAATGTCATTAATTCCCCCATCACTGAAGAATGGAACGGTTGTGGATCTTTGCCGGGGGGCGGTTATTGGAATGCAAGTCAAGGGACATTGCCACCGGCTGGTGATATGACAGGCCTTATGCAATTTACTCAACAGATATCCGAAGACTTTGGATCCAATGGCTGGAACAACACGGAAATTTTAGCATACCCCTGGGATGAGCCTTTCGGAAAACATCCCTTCAATGTTGTCAGCGCTTACCAACAGGCGGTCAATATGGCCAATGCCAGTTCCGCCATCAATTGGGGACAATCTGGCCCCATCGTCCGTCCTTTTCTCACGGCAGCTCCGGATTACCTTACGACAACAGAGTTGGGCGTCAGTCAAGAATTTTGTGATGGAACTTTCCAAAACGGGGTTTGTCAGGGGCCTTGGATTTCCGGGCTAAACTCAAATTTCTCCGGCTGGCCTCTTCAAAATGTCTATGACCCTGCTGAATCGTGGGGCTACCCAAATGCGAATAAAAACTTCATGGCCAATACGCTCTCAACGCAGCCTAATCAGCCTTTTCCTGGGTTAAGCAATGGAATGGATTGGGAGTTAGACATGGTTGCCAACGCTTCTGAATATATCCCTGGCCCGGTTCCGGGAATGGCTCCGGGAACTGACTTCACAATTAATGGGATCAAAAATACAACTGGAACGGGAGCTGCGCCAGTCCCTTTTGAAAGCTGGTATTACCAAGCGGCCGACCCGTTTACTGGCAATGCCTGGATTAATGGCGAGGCGCTAGGCATGAGAGATTGGGCTTGGGTCGCCGCTCGATATAATGTCAATGGCATCTACTATTGGGCCGATGATTTCTGGGGCGGCTATTATGGGTCTGATCCGTCTCCCGGGCAACCGCAGAACGATCCCTATCTTCAAAGCGCTGGCGGATCCCAAGATGGAGTCATCTTTTATCCTGGAGCGGAGCTTCCCGATACTGGCAATTACCTTCCCGTTCCCCCCACGGGGCAGATCCCGCCTTCTAATCCGAATGCTTACTCAGTCCCTGCGGTTACCGGACCTGTAGCCTCAATTCGTCTGGCTATGTGGAGACGCGGATATCAGGACTATATGTATCAGTGGCTACTCCAAAGATCAGGCAACGCTGCCGCGGCAAAGCAAATCGTTGATGAGATGATCCAGAGTGGACTTGATGCCAGATGGCAATGCGCCAACAACACTTGCGCCTATAATAATGGCGCGGGCCAATGGTCGCATAGCCCTTTAGATTATGACGCTGCTCGGCGAACCATGGCCCAAGATTTAGGCTTTACTTCTCAATCAGTTTCTTGGACTCCGCCCTATACACCTAGTTCCGTCTCTCCTACAATTTACATTTCAACGCCGGCAAACGGGGGGGATGTCTCGGGAGTTCTCCTGGTTTCCGGAACGGCCTATGATCCAGTCGGGGTAGCCCAAGTCTTCGCCAAGATAAGCAATAATCAAGGTTATGATTTTTATGATGATGTTTGGTTTAACGGAGGGGCATGGAGCATTGGATTTGACAGCACTCTTCTTTCCAACGGCCCACATACATTAACCGTGGTGGCAACAGACCAAATTGGAAATTTAACGTCATCGAGCATGACAATCATTATTCAAAATGCGGGGATCGCTTTTTCCATTAGCACGCCAACAGCAAATATGATCCTCACGGGAACAACGCCTGTCTCGGGCATTGTTTCCGATACAGTCATATCTGGCAGTTCAGTCATTCCAGTCGCGATTTCATCCATTGCCATCTCGGTAGACGGAACATTCTTTGGCCTGGCCGCCGGAACATCCACCTGGACCTACAATCTTAACACCGCCGCAATCTTGAACGGAACCCACACCATTACAGCCGAGGTCTGGGACGTCAACGGCGCCAGCGCGACGGCCTCAGTTCCAGTCGTCACCAGCCATCTAGGAATGATGGCCTGGTGGAAACTCAATCAAGGCTCGGGCTCAACAGCTTATGATTCATCCGGTATGGGAGACATCGGAATATTAACGGGAGGGTATTCCTGGGGTTTGAGTCCACCTGGCGGAGATGGTGGCTCCATACAATTTGACGGGGCAAGCGGCTATTTAGACGGCACGGAGCAATTCGTCGCTCCACAAGTGTTCACCTTAGATATGGTCTTTAAAACAACCACCACGGCTGGCGGCGTCCTCATGAGCCTTAACGGGACGGGGGGGCAAAGTCCATATGCGCTTGTCTGCATGTCACAACAAGGCAATCTGATATTGGGCGTGACTTTGGGTGGTGAAAATGGCATATGGTCTTCTCCCGGCTATAACGATGGGGTTTGGCATCAAGTTCAGGCAACTCTGGCGCCAGATGGGGCCAAGATATACATAGATGGAGTATTGCAAGGGAGCAACGCGGCAATCACTAGTCTTCAGACTCCAGACGCCAATAGTGAATATTGGGGACTGAGTTTTGGCTCGGTTGGTGGCGGTTATTGGAATGCTTGTTCATCAAGCCATTTTGCCGGGTCCATCAGCGACGCAAGGGTTTATAGCTATGAAACGAATGTCTATGAGCTAGTCCCTAGCACGGTCCCTCCTCAGATCACCATCAGTTCCCCTGTAGCCAACGCCACAGTGTCTGGTAATATCTCGATTCTAGGAACAGCTTTTAGCTCCGCTGGAATTTCTAAGGTTCAAGTTTCCATTAGCAGCGATTCAGCTTCTGGCAGCGCCTTCTGGGCCTATCCTATGGTTAATGGTCAAGCGATTCCTCCTCCAGTCAATGCACTTGCTTCCGGGACGACCTCCTGGTCTTACCCGCTTAACACCACTGATTTACTCAATGGAACTTACACGATTACCGCTACGGCATGGGACGCGACGGGAAGTAGCGCGACGGTCTCTTCCATTTTTATCTCAAGCAACAACACGGCGCCAAGCCTTGCCATTATAACTCCGATTGCCAACACAATGGTCTCGGGCACTATCGTCATCTCAGGAACCGCTTTCGACAATGTCGCGATCTCAACTGTTGATATTTCAATTGACGGTGGCACTTACCGTGTGGCCATCGGCACGGCAAACTGGAGTTTCACTGTCAACACTACTCTTTGGTCCAACGGGAATCATACCATTGGCGCTTATGCCTACGATCCCGCGGGCCGCGAATCATGCTGGTATTGCAATATCACGGTTACCTCAAGCAACACCCTGACCTTAACTCAGAGCGCTCTTTGGTGGAAGATGAATGAAGGTTCCGGCTCTACCGTTTTTGATTATTCCGGAAATTATGACACGGGGACGCTCAATGGCGGTTACTCATGGCTTACGACGGGTCTCCCCTCGACTGGCACGGGGGGAGCTGTCCAATTTGATGGCTCCAGCGGGTATCTTTCAGAAGCCTTTGGCCAAGGCTCACCGGATCTTTTTACCCAAACTCTTCAGTTTAAGACCGCGACCACTTCCGGGGGAATTCTCTTGGGTTTCGGCGTTTGCACTTATTGCTCCGACACGGATCGCTTGTTATACATGGACAATGCCGGACATATGAATTTCGCCATTGCGGCCCCCGGCGGACTGATCACTTCCTCAGCCGCTTACAATGATGGGAACTGGCATTCTGCGGCAGCGAGTTTGGCCTCGGACGGGATTAAGCTCTATGTGGACGCCGTCTTGGTATCTTCCAACGCCGCCGCGAATTCTTCCAATGTCTCTAATTACGGGGGGCAGTGGTTTGTGGGGACTGACGCTTGGGGGCTCATAAACCCCGGAGCGTCAAGCAGATATTTTAACGGCGCGATCTCGGATGTCCGAGTTTACAATAGCGAGTTAAGCCCATCTCAAATCGGGACTACGAACTCCAGCGCGACGCCGTCTATCGCGATCAGCGCGCCGACAAACAACGCCGTGGTCTTTGGCACGATCACGATTTCTGGACTCGCCGCAGATACCAACGGCGTCGCGCTCTCAAGCGTCGCCGTCGCAATAGACACCGGGCCCTATCAAACCGCTGTCGGCACAAGTTCATGGGTCTCTCAAATTATCAACACCAATCTGTTGAGCAATTCGACTCATACCGTCACCGCCGAAGTTATCGACAGCTTGGGAAATATCGTAACGACTTCAATTGTGATTAAAGTTCACAACGTGACCAGCGTTCCCACCGTGGCCATCACATGGCCGATTAGCGGGGCGACTCTTTCCGGCGTGGTCAATATCGCGGGAACGGCCCTGGAAACGGGAGGTTCAACCGCGACGATCACCTCCGTGTCTATCGCCATTGACACGGGAGCTTATATCACTATTTTTGGAACCTCGTCTTGGTCCTATTCGCTCAATACGTTCAACCTTTCTAATTCAACGCATTCCTTTAACGTTAAGGCTGTTGACAGCTTCGGAAATATCGCTTTTGATTCGATCATGATCAATGTCAATAACGCGTTGAATACGCCTCTGATCTCCACTCCAACGATCAGCATTACGAGCCCTCTTAACGGCGCGACCGTTTCCGGCATCGTCTCAATCTACGGTACCTCAGCTGATTCCGCCACCATTACCTCCGTCGGCATCTCCATTGACGGCGGCTCCTATCTTCTAGCCACGGGCACCGCTTCCTGGACATACGTTCTTAACGCCTCTTCCTTGACAAACGGCGCTCATTCAATCAGCGCGGAAGCCATGGACATCAACGGCAATACCGCAATTTCATCCATTACCATCAACGTCTTTAATATCGGCCCGTCCGTTTTTATTTCCACTCCCGTCAATAATGCGGTAGTCTCTGGAACAGTGACCATATCAGGAACCGCCATGGAAACCGTGGGATCTACCGTCACCATATCCAGCGTCGCCATTTCAATTAACGGCAGCCCATATGTCCTGGCCCTAGGAACCGCTTCCTGGAGTTATCTCCTCAACACCTCGACCATGTCCAATGGTTCTTACACCATCACGGTTAAGGCCACCGACGCCAACGGAAATTTTGCCTCCTCATTTATTACCGTCACCGTTTTTAACGGCGATCCAACGGTTCTCATCTCAACTCCCACCAACAATGCCGTCGTAGGAGGAACCATCACGGTCTCCGGAACGGCTTTACAGATACCCGCTTCAAGCAGCCCTATTTCCGAGGTCCAAGTCTCTTTTGACTCAGGGCCCTACTCCTTAGCCTTAGGCACCGGCTCGTGGAATTACACACTGAACCTCTCCACTTTCCAAAACGGAAATTATATTTTGAGCGCGGAAGCTATTGACACGAACAACGATGTGGGAACCTCTTCCATTACCATTCACGTCTTTAACGGAGCTCCGCTCATTTCTATTTCTTCGCCCACCAATAACGCCGTAGTCGCTGGCACGATCACTATCTCCGGAACATCCGCGGAAACGGCAGGCTCAAGCCTCCCTGTCTCCAATGTCCAAATTCAAATTGATTCAGGACCCTATTCCTTGGCCCTTGGCACCGCCGCTTGGAACTATACTCTCAACACCGCCTCCATGACAAACGGGACTCACTCAATAGACGCCGAGGCCACCGACGCAAACGGGAATATCAGCCTTTCTTCAATTACGATCCATGTTTTAAACTTTGGACCCGCGGTTTTTATTTCAACTCCCGCCGATAACGCCGTCGTTTCCGGAACCATTACCCTCTCCGGAACCGCGCTTGAGACAGCGGGCTCAACTGTCCCCATCGTCAATGTCCAAGTTCAAATTGATACCCAACCCTACGCTTTGGCCGTCGGAACAGCTTCCTGGAATTATCTCATCAACACCGCTTTACTCAACGATGGCCCCAATATCATCCACGTCAAGGTCACAGACGCAGACGGAAATACTGACATCCTTCTGTGGAACTTATTTATCTTTAACGGAGCCCCTTCAGTCTCAATCACCTATCCCGCCGATAACGCCGTCGTATCAGGAACAATCACTATCACCGGAACCGCCATGGAACTAGCCACCTCTAGCGCCGTCATCGTCAACATCGTCAATGTCCAAATCTCCATTGACTCCGGCCCTTTCTCGCTTCTGACTGGAACATCTTCCTGGAGCTATACGCTCAATACCTCTTCCATCCCCAACGGCGCATATGTCGTGACGGCCAAGGCCACCGACAACTTGGGAGACACCGCCATTGATTCCATCAATCTCAACGTCGATAACGTCATTATCTCAACGCCTCTCATCAGCATCCTAAGCCCCGCCCCAGGAACCGTTATCTCTAATTCCACCGATATCTTCGGAACCGCAGCAGAAGTGGCTGGAACAACCGCCACCATCGCCCAAATATCCATATCCATTGATAGCGGACCTTATACCTATTTCTCAGACACCTCACCCTGGGCGTATCCTTTGGATACTCTGTCTCTTGTCAATTCGACCCATGTCGTCACCGCCAAGGCCACTGACACCTTCGGCTTTACCGCCCTAAGCTCAATTACCGTCATCGTCTATAACTATACCAACGTAGAACTCGCCTGGGACGCATCAAATATCGGAAATGCCATTGTCGTTCTCATCAGCAATAACGCCTCTTTCCCCTTTATTAACTCAATAACCGCTCAGATCACTTTCCCTTCGGGTATCCAAAATCTCGGCATGTCTTTATCGCCAGGACCACCACTCAGCTATTTCGTCAGTCTTCCAACCCTTAGTTTTAACGCGCAGGATTTCTTTGCCCCAGGACCTTCTTCCACCACCATAGTCATCGGCACACAGACCTTTACCGGAGAATTTGAGCCGCGTGAGATAGACCCAAATTTCGGCGGCGCCGTCATTGATTCCTCCGGAGCCGAGGTCCTCATTAACTCCGGCCAAATTTCCGCCCCGGCAGAAATCACCATTAATTCCGATCCCCCGGATATCAACGGCGCCAGAGCTGCCGCACTGACCAAAGACGATCTCTCTTCCCTCGGTTCAGGCCGCGATATTATCATGCTCACAACCGGAACCCTCTCATCAGCTCAACTCACACTCCCCTATCAACCGGCGCTCATACCTTCTCCATTGACTTCCTCAAGAGCCGTCATCGCTTATTTTAATACCCAGTCCGGAAATTGGGAAGTGATGCCTCAAACCGCCGTCAACTCCAATAACTCTCTCACCGCCACGGTCACTCACTTCTCAATCTATAAACCGGCCTTGGCTCTCCCAACCTCTTCTCCAGGCCTTATCGGAGCCTACGTCTTTCCAAACCCCGCCGTCACACCCAATGACCCCACTATCCGCGTCTGCATGGGGATCGTCAACTCGGTCGGAATTACCATCTTCGATATCACAGGCCGCGCAGTCCACAGCGCCACACTTAATAATTCGCCTTATATCCTCTCCGGAACCAACACCCCTTGCAATACCCAATACACCTACGATTACACCTGGACCGGAAACAAGGCCTCCGGCGTCTATTTCGCCGTCATCCACGGCCATCCAGCCTCAGGACACATCGTCAAGGCCAGAGTTAAATTCGCGGTGGTTAGATGAAAAAAGGGACTGTCCCTTTTTTAGGCAGGATGGATAAGTCCGCGAATGGAAAATTCCGCGCTGACAACTCCCAAAATGGCGTTTTCGCCGAAAGTGGCCCGCTCAAGATTGGCTGAATTTAAAGTCTTTTTTCCCAATTGGACGCTTAAATGCGAGACAAATAGTTTTCCCGAGTTCGCGAAATCCTCGCTAAAAGCGATCTTGCGCTTCTCAAGCTGATGATAATTCAAGAATCGTTCTTTTTGGCCCTTATCTAAAATAGAAACAACGACCGGATTAACCGCAGTCAAACGTCCCTGGAAAATAGAAAATCTAAGTTCCAGATGCTTGCGCAAAATTTCAAGAGATTTAGGAAAAATTGAGACGATTAATTCTCCTTTTGACTTGTCTCCGTAAAAAGCGGCAAAAGCCTTGGCCGAAGAAGCGTCTCCTTTTAAAACTTTTTTAAGTTTTATTTTTTTTGTTTTTTTGTCCTTTATTTTCTCGACTATCTGATGGATCTGCCGAACAAACAGAGCGGACTTAAACTTTCTTTTTTTTTCTTTAAAAACTTGGATGGGCTTCCAATGGACGGAATCTTTGGGAATAAAAATTTCTTGAAGATTTCTTTTCTTTTTAATTTTTTTCTTTAAGCGACTTTTTTTCTTGCTCTTGGAACGTTTTGAATGGGACAGATGATGAGATTTCTTGGGAGAAGCTTGAGGGGTTTGGGCTCTTAAAGCGCGTGGGGACAGGCTAAAACCCCAAAGCCCCAAGACCAGAAACAAAATTTTTTTTCTCACGAGAGGACCTTAAGGAGTTCTTCTAAGCGGCTCATTTTAGAAAGGACCGTTTGATGCAATAAGCGTGTCTCCGACACGTCTTCCGGCGAGGCTTTGATGATATAGTTGGGATCGGATATCTTTTGGGACAACTTGTTTAAATCGCTTTCAACTTTCCCAAGCTCTTTGCGCAAGCGCTCGGATTCTTTCTTAAAATCAATTAAGCCTTCCAGCGGAACATAGAAAGTAAAATGGGGAGTCACAGAAGCCACGCTGCGAGCGGGAACGCTTTCAGCAGAGGCTAAGAAAGAAACGCTTTGCGCGCCCGCTAATGATTCTAAATAAGACAGATTCTTCTTTAAAAAACCGGATTCCAAAGAATTTTCACTTTTGCAAAAAACCGGAATTTTAAGGCCAGGGGAAATTCCAAGTCCCGAACGCAAAGAGCGCAAAGACGAAACCGCTTCGATTAAAGCCGCCATGCCTTTCTGGTTTTCTTCTGTCATCTTGATCTGAGGATCAGACGAAAAACCGGAATTAATCAGAAAGTCGGCGGAAGACGGGTCCCAATCTTTCAAGACAGAATAAATCTCTTCTGTCACAAACGGCATCAAGGGATGAAGCATTTTAAGCATTCCAATTAAAACCGCGACTAAAACAGTAAAAGCCGTTTTTTGAGATTCGCTGTCAGGGCCTTGAAGCCTCAATTTTGCGATCTCAACATACCAATCGCAAAACCGGTCCCACAAAAACTCGTACATTTTCTCGGTCGCCTCGGCGAGATTATAATTTTTAATATCCTCTTCGGCAGAACGGCGCATCTCTTGATACTCGAACAAAATCCAAACATCGGCGGCTTCGAGTTTTTCTAAAGCCAAATCTTTTATCTCTATTTTTCCCTT
>JAJZJF010000152.1 GCA_021810245.1 bacterium | reverse complement strand
CTCAAAAATATTCCGCCGGATCAACATCGCCGCTCCCATGGCAAAGCGCATTCCGTAAGCATAGGCCGTCATGGCTTGGGGGAGAAAATAGGCGTTGATGGACAAAGCTTCCATGGTGGGCCAGAATTTGAGGCTTTGAGCTCCTTGGTAAAACGAGGTGACCAGCCCGATTTGAGGATTTAGGAGAGGTTCGACCATTTGCTTTAGAAAATCCTTCTGGACCCGGACATCGGAATCGGTGATCATTAAAAATTCATGCTTAATCAAGGGTTGGGCGGAAGAAACGTTATTGATTTTTGGGTTGAGCCCGAGAGGGGGATTGTTTCCTGAAAATACGATCTGAATGTCTAAATCGGGAAATTGATTTTTAATTTTTTTCGCGACGGATGCGGCGGGATCGTTGTGGGTCGCGACGGTCAAGATAATCTGAAACTCGGGATAGTCCATTTCACAGAAACTCCTCAGATTTTCAAGAAGCCCTGTTTCAGCGCCCTTGAGAGGCTTGAGAATGGTGACCGGCGGATAAATCCTGCTTTCGAATGCGCGCTTTTTTATGACCGACGGCGCGGCAAAGGCGGTCAAGAGGGAAAAGGCGATTGAAAAGAGGGCGATGCCGCCAACGGTAAAGGCTAAAACTCCATGAACGGCGCTCGGTCCGAAAATCATGCCAACGCCTAAACGGACGCCATGTCTTTTGCGGGAGACGCCGCTTGAGCGGTTTTTCGGTTGCCCAAGTATTGGAAAAACTCTTTCCCTTCCCGCAGACGGCGGCGGCGCTCGTTAGGATCTTTAAGCATTCCGGCCAGTATTCGCAAAATGGGTTTCGGGCGGGCATAAAAGCGGAAATAAAAGCGCGACACTGCCTGCTCGATTTCAGCGCTTGAAAGATGCGGGTAGTGAAGGGCGCAGGCTTGGGCGCCGTCGGCGCGGGACAGGGCGCTTTCGTCATACCATTGATTGGCCATGGCTTGACGATAGAGTTCGGTTCCGGGATACGGCGCCGACAAGGAGACTTGGATCGTTTTAACGTCGAGGTTGCAGGCGTATTTCATCGTTTCTTCGATGGTTTCTTTGGTTTCTCCAGGAAGGCCAAGAATGAAGCAGCCATGGATGACGATGCCGAGTTCATGACAATTTTTCGTGAATTCCCTGGCGATGTCGGTGCGGACGCCCTTTTTGATGTTGTTGAGAATTTGCTGATTTCCCGATTCATAACCGATCACGAAGAGTCTTAACCCATTTTCCCGGAATATCTTCAGGTATTCATAGGGGATATTGGCTCTCGAGTTGCAGGCCCAGGTGATGCCTAATTTTTTTAGCCCCTTGGCGATTTCAACGGCGCGCGATAGATTCGCGGTGAACGTATCGTCGTCAAAAAAGAAATCCTTGACTTGGGGGAACATTTCTTTGGCGCGCGCCATTTCAGCGATGACGCTTTGAGCTGAGCGCACGCGGTAAAGATGTCCGCCGACCGTTTGCGGCCACAAGCAAAAGCTGCAACGAGCAGGGCAACCGCGTCCGGCGTAAAGAGACAAATAAGGGTGGCGGAGATAACCGATAAAATAATTTTCGATAGTCAAGTCTCTTTTATAGACGTCAATGACCGAGGGCAACTCATCCATGTTTTCGATAAGCGGACGGTCGTCGTTATGCGTAACGCCGCCGTTTTTCCGGTAGCTCATTCCCACGATGCTCTCCCAGGGCTTTCCTTGGGCGATTTCAAGAATGGTGTAGTCGAATTCCTCGCGCGCGACAAAATCGAGATGCGGAGCGGCTTCCAATGATTCTTGCGGTAAAACCGCGACATGGGCGCCGACAAAGCCAATCAGCATTTGAGGATAAGCGTCTTTAAGAGCTTTGGCGACCTTGACGTCGCTGTCGAAAGAAGGGGTCGAGGTATGGATAATACAGAGTTCAAAACCTTTCGCCCTTTGAATGACTTCGGTCAAACTCAGATCATCGGCCGGGGCATCGATCAGTTTTGAGTTTGGAATCATCGCCGCCGGCTGAGCCAGCCAAGTTGGATACCAAAACGACCGAATCTCCCGTGTGGTTTGATAGCGGGAGCCCGCTCCGCCGTCGAAGCCTTTATAAGAAGGAGGGTTTAAAAAGAGCGTTCTCATCGTGTTCATCGGAATATACCTCTTGTTTAGGCGGCGGCCGGAATCAGTTTAAGGGCGGCTGTTTCAATCGAGAAAAGAGCGGCGGTAAAGAATAGATCGCCCAAAGCTGAATTTCTCAAAAAAGGAAGAGCGGCCGTGTAGCAATTGATAAGTCCGGAGGCGTTATGGGCATAGAGGCCGGAAGTCATCCAGACGCCGAAATTGGTCAGGATGAAAAATAAGAACGAGCTTCCCAGGCAAGCGGCGGCCACCATCTGCGCGTTGCGGCGTTTTTTGAGAAAAAGTCCCAAGGCCGAGACCAGAATAAAGGAAGCATAGACAAACGGCATCGTTCCGTGAAAGCCCAGAAATAAATCGCTGGCAAAAAGCGCCGCGAGCGGGACGGTTAAGGCCAAGGCGGGAGACAAATAAGATCCGC
>JAJZJF010000151.1 GCA_021810245.1 bacterium | reverse complement strand
CGAGCTTCCTTATTATCAGGAGGGAGACGTCATGCTCACCTACGCCAAAAAATTCATCGCTTCCTGCGAGCAAAATCTGCTTAAAGCCCAAAAAGAGCTGGCCGAATTAGAACGTGGGCCGTGAGGGATTCCCGCTCCCACGTCGCTTCGCTCCTCTTCCGCGGCCCGCTGTCGGCGCTGACGCTCGGCTCTGCCTCGCTTTTCGTCCCCCGGACGCGCGCCGATCAGCTTCGAATCCCTTCTAAGAATGTGGGCCGTGAGGGATTCGAACCCCCGACCTATCGCGTGTAAGGCGAGCGCTCTACCGCTGAGCTAACGGCCCGGTCTTATTGGATTCTACTATTATAGAGTAAATCCCGCTTGCGAAGGGCAAGCGCAACTCTCTAGGGCAATAAAACCGTAGAACCAGTCGTTTTGCGGCTCTCCAGATCCTGATGCGCCCTGGCGGCCTCGCGCAAAGGATAGGTCTGGTTGATAAATATCTTGACTCCTCCGCTGGCGATCACGCTAAAAAGCTCGGAAGCAGCCGCCAAAAGATCTTCTCGCTTTGAGGTGTAATGAGCCAGAGACGCCCGCGTTAAAAACAAAGAGCCTTTCTGCCCTAAAATTCCGATATCAAAGGGCGGCACGGGACCTGAGGCATTGCCGAAACTCACCATGAGTCCGCGCACCGACAAGCACTCTAGCGACCCCATGAAGGTCTCTTTTCCCACCCCGTCATAAACCACCGGCACGCCTTCTCCCTTGGTGATTTCCTTGACCCGCTCAACGAAATTTTCGCGCGCTGAAATAATGACGTGAGCGCAACCCGCTTTTCGCGCTAAATTGGCCTTTTCCTCCGAGCCGACCACGCCAATGACCTCAACCCCAATTTGAGCGGCCCATTGACAGAGAATGAGTCCCACTCCTCCCGCCGCCGCATGCATCAAAATTCGCTGTCCTGGCTTGACTGGAAAAGTGCGTCTCAAAAGATACCACGCCGTCATGCCCTTGAGCATGATCGCGGCCGCAGTCTTATCGTCAATGGCATCGGGGATTTTGACAAGCCTGTCTGCGGGACGCAACAAAACCTCGCAATAAGCCCCTATGGGACTGGCATAGGCTACACGGTCACCCGGTTTTAAGTCTCGAACCCCAGGGCCGATTTTTTCAACTCGCCCCGCGCCTTCCATGCCTAGGATAGCCGGTAACGGCGTTGGATAAAGGCCGCTGCGGAAATAAGTATCGATATAATTGAGACCAATAGCGGTATTGCGGACTAAAACCTCTCCGGGACCCGGAGAGGCGAGCGGAACTTCCACCCATTTAAGATTTTCCGGCCCTCCGATTTTATCCAGGCGAATGGCATATGGCATGGCTACCCTCCAAACAAGTTAGTTAACGGCGAAAAACAATTTCCCCTTTTTTCATAGTCCACAAAACCGGCGAAGAGCCGAAATAGTAAGGAATCTCGCGATAGTCCTCGGCCTCATGACAAACCAAATCGGCGACTTTCCCGGCCTGA
Organism: bacterium; assembly: GCA_021810245.1. Classification (GTDB taxonomy): domain Bacteria; phylum Elusimicrobiota; class Elusimicrobia; order UBA1565; family UBA9628; genus JAKAQV01. Next base: position 1,057 of record JAJZJF010000151.1, on the reverse strand, counting down.
AGACTGCCATGGGTTTTCCCAAGACCGGCGGCAAAGGCGCCGTTGACAATCGCGGCCGACAAAGCTTCTTCAATTTTCATCTTCATTTGAGTGCAGGCAATCGACAAGATCATCCGCATATCCCAACAGGGGCAGGTCCCCGGATTAAAATCGCTGGCTAAAGCCACCGCAACGCCGGAATCAATGAGTTTTCGCGCGGGAGGATAAGGCTTGGAAAGAAAATAATTGGAACCGGGAACCAAACTGGCGATGACCTTGGATATAGCCAAGGCGCGAATGTCTGATTCGCTGGCATAATCTAAATGATCGGCGCTCAAAGCCTCAAATTCGACCGCCAAGCTGGCTCCACCGCTTTGAGATAATTGCTCCGCATGAATTTTAAGCCCTAAGCCCGCTTTTTTAGAAGCCTCGAAAATTTCGCGGGCCTCTTCTTTTGAAAAATATCCGGCCTCGCAAAAAACATCCACAAACCGGGCCAGATTTTCGCGCGCGACTTGGGGAATCATTTCATCGGTCAAGCGCTTAATATAAATTTCCCGGCGTTCTTTCGTTTCCGGAGGAATGGCGTGGGCGCCCAAGAAAGTCGAAACGATTTCAAGCGGACCTTCCTTGTTTATTTGCGAGAGAACTCTCAAAATTTTCCGTTCGTTTTCCCAATCCAAACCATATCCCGATTTCGCCTCTAGCGCCGTCGTTCCGCTCTCCAAAAATTTTCTCGACCATTTCCTCAGCGAAGCCGCGAGACTTTCTTCGCTGGATTTTCGCACTAAATCAACCGTAGACAAAATGCCGCCCCCTGAAGCGGCGATCTCAGAATAGGTTTTCCCTTGAAGCCTTTGTTCAAAATCGAGGATTCTGGGAGCGGCAAAAACCGGATGAGTATGCGAATCCACAAAACCCGGCAAGACCACCCGGCCCTCGGCGTCAACCATGCGGCATTTTTCAGGGCTACTTCTTTTAAGGACAACTTCCCGAGGGCCAGCGGCGACAACAAGGCCTTCTTTAATGAGAACCGCGGCATCGCGAATCATTCCGACAGAATTGAGATCGCGCCCGC
>JAJZJF010000039.1 GCA_021810245.1 bacterium | reverse complement strand
ATCGCCCGCGCGATTTTAAAAGGAGGCTGGACCTATCAAGGGCGCGATTTCCGGTTGCGCCCCGATCTCTACACGACGGTCGATATCGCGCATTTAAAAAGCCTTAAAAAGGCGGGGTTAGTCAGCCGGTATTTCATTTATCTCCATAATCAGCTGGCTTTGATGGTGGCCAAGGGAAATCCCAAACATATTCGCGGAATTGCCGATCTTGCCCGGCCGCATTTGCGCATTTTCCTTCCCAATCCTGTGACCGAAGGAATTATGAGCGTCTACGGCGAAGAGGTTCTCAAGGATCATCATCTTTGGAAAAAACTTACGGCGGGGAAGATATGCGCCGGCTGTTGGGGCGCGCCGAATGTTTATTTTACCCGCGTTCATCACCGGGAGATTCCCAAGGCCATCAACTCTGGCCGGGCGGATGTGGGTCTGGTTTGGGCTACCGAAAATGTCCATGCCCTTAAAAAGGGCTATGCTGTCGAAGGGGTGCATCTTCCGGTTCAAGACAGTCTTAAAAATAAGGTCAATTATATCGCCAGCATCCTCAAAAATGGGACTCATCGGCATAACGCCAAAGTCTATGCCGCGTTTCTAAAGACGAAAAAGGCCCAGACCGCTTACGCCGATTATGGTTTTGCCGAGGCCTCTGTCGCCGACTTTAAAATGCGCCCAATTCCCTGATAAGAGTCTTTTCGGGTTTTAAATTTCGCCGCCTGTCACTTAGATTTTACTTATCCGTCGCCTCAAGGGGATAAGCGAAATTGATATGATGGAGAGAGCTTTGAAGACTTAGGCCTTAAGTGAAAAAAACTCTTCCGTCAAAGAAATCCTTGGATTTTTCTCCTGGAGAAATATTTTTAAATCGGGATCTCAGTTGGCTTGATTTCAACGAAAGGGTTCTCTCCGAGGCGGCGGATCCGTCCGTTCCAGCCCTTGAGCGCCTGCGCTTTTGCGCCATCGTCAGCTCGAACCTAGATGAATTTTTCATGGTGCGGGTCGCGGAAATCGCGCGCTTGGCCCGCCGTTATCCCAATCGCAAGTTTCCCGATGGGCTCACCGTCGCCAATTTGCTCATTCAGATTCGAGAAAGGGTCTTGCGGCAGAAATCCCGCCAGGCCGTCATCTTAGATGAGATTCTCCAAGAATTAAAGCGGCATGGGATTTCTATTTATAATCACTTGGAGGCCCACCGGGCTTTGGATGCCGAGATCCGCAAGGGCCTTCCAGAAATTAGCGTCGTTCTGCGAAAGTCACGGGATCCTTTTCCGCATTTGAAAAGCGATTGTCTGCATGTCTTCGTGCGGTTCCCCGGAGAATACGCGATTTTGACCATCGGAGACCGCGAAAAAAGGCTGGTCCCTCTTTCGGCTCGAAAAAAGTCTTTGCGTTTCGCCTTGGCCGAAAGATGGCTTTGCGTCAAAGCCCCCGAGCTTTTCCCGGAAAGAAAGGTTTTGGAGGCGTTTTCTTTTAAAATTCTTCGCGAAGCCGATTTGTGGTATCGGCCAGACGATGAGGAGTCCTTGGAATACCAAATTGAGGAAGCGGTCAAGAAGCGTTCCTCGGCGAAAATTGTCCGCTTAGAAATAGATGCCGCGGCCTATACCGAGGGCTCTTTATTCTTAGGAACGGCCATGGGGCTTGATTTGGCGGCCCTCTATCGTTTCGATCTACCGTTGGATTTAAGGGCTTTAACCCAGATTTATCACTCTCCCGGATTTGACGCCCTTCGCTATCCGGCGATTGTCTCTCCGATTCCCAAACCCTTGCGGGAAAAACAAATTTTTGAAGGCATTAAAACCAACGATATTTTGCTCCATCATCCCTACGACTCTTTTGATATTGTCATTAATTTCCTCAGAGCCGCCGCGCGCGATCCCAAGGTCACCCATATCTACCAGACGGTTTACCGAGTCGGGGCGCGTTCCCCGATGATGGACGCCCTTCAAGAAGCGGCCAGAAACGGGAAAAAAGTGACGGCCTATGTCGAGGTTAAAGCCCGTTTTGACGAGATGAATAATGTCAAATGGGCTTCCGAGCTGCGCCGTTCCGGGGTTCGCGTCGTGCGCCCTTTTGGGAGACTGAAAGTTCACAGCAAATTAACCGAGGTCATTCGCCAAGAATTGTCCGGGCCGACGTCTTACTTGCATCTGGGAACGGGAAACTATCATGCCGCTACCGCGCGCCAGTACACCGATCTGGGAATTTTTACCGCCGATTCTTCGCTGGCCAAAGAGGTTCATTCTTATTTTAATTGGCTCTCTCGCCGGACGCCATTGCCGCGCTTTAAAGAACTTTTAGTCGCGCCTCAAAATCTGCGCAATCAAATTCTGCGCCTGATCCGCGCTGAAATGGAAATTCAAAAAAATGGCGGCAACGGGCGCATTATCGCGAAAGTTAATTCGCTAGTCGACCCGGATATTATCGCGGCCCTTTATCAGGCGTCTCAGGCCGGGGTTCATATCGATTTGATGGTTCGCGGCATTTGTTGCTTGAGGCCCGGAGTTCCGGGCTTAAGCGAGCGAATTCGGGTCATTAGCGTCATTGACCGGTTTTTGGAGCACAGCCGCATTTATTATTTTCGGGCCGATGGCGAGGGAAAACTTTACCTTTCAAGCGCCGATTGGATGCCCCGCAATTTTTATACCCGCATGGAAATCGCATTTCCGATTAAAGATGTGGCTTTAAAACGCTATATTGTCAGCGTGATATTGGCCAATGGCATTCAAGACAATGTAAAATCTTGGAATCTTCAAGCCGATGGAAATTGGCTGAAGCTCAAAGTTCCCGCTTCCAGAAAAGTGATTCGCTCTCAATCGGTGTTCACGGCTTTGGCCAAGGAAGACTATCGCGATACGGCTTTAGCGCATCGGCGCCCGCGCTTGGTTTAAAATGAAAAAGCGCACTATTTTTATCGGCGATATCCACGGATGCTTAAGCGAGCTTAAAGAGCTCTTGCGTCAGCTTGCGGTTCGTCCCGAGGATGATTTAATCAGCCTTGGGGATCTCATTTGCAAGGGGCCCGATTCCAAGGGAGTGCTTGATTGGGCGATGAAGACGAAAAATTTGCGCTGCATTATCGGCAATCATGAGTTGAGATATTTGTTGTACTGGAAAGAAGGCTTGCTGCCGGATCAAAAGCCCTATGATTTAAAGACGGTTCGCCAATTGGGGAATCAGTTCGGGCGCTACATGCGCTTTTTAGATTCTCTGCCAGTCGCCATTTTAGGGCGCGGATGGCGGGCGGTTCACGCCGGTTTTGATCCCAGGTATTCTTTTGAGGGGCAATCTAAATGGGAATTAACCAATATTCGCCGCCTGGCCGATACCAAAAAGCCCTGGTATGAATCCTATAAGGGCCGCGAAATGATTGTCTTCGGCCATTGGGTGCGCCGCGAGGTTCTGCGGAGAAAAAACGCCATTTGTCTTGATACCGGATGCGTTTACGGCGGAAAATTAAGCGCTTTGGTTTGGCCGGAGAAAAAAATAGTCAGCGTGCCGGCCCGGCGGGTTTATCGGTATAAAGAATCATGGCTGTGACCCCGAAAATCCTCGTCATCGAAGACGAAAAACCTTTGTCCAAGATTCTTAAATATAATTTCGAAAAAGAAGGCTACGAGGTTCTATGCGCCTTTGACGGGCAAGAAGGGCTTGAGATGTTTCAAAGCCATCGCCCCAATTTTATTATTTTGGATTTAATGATCCCCAAAATCAGCGGGATGGACCTTCTTAAAGAAATCCGCTTAAAATCAAAGACCCCTGTTCTCATTTTGACCGCGAAAAAAGACGAACTGGATCGCGTCTTGGGCCTTGAAATGGGCGCGGATGATTATGTCACCAAGCCCTTTAGCGTTAGAGAACTTTGCGCCAGGGTCAAATCCATTCTGCGGCGTTTCTCCCCCGCCCCCAATTTCACGGACGCCCCGCCGTCTAAGTATGGGACTCTCGAGATTGATTTTAACCGTTATGAATGTTTGGTGGGCGGAACTCCAGCGCCTTTGACGAGCAAGGAGTGGGAGCTTTTAAAGCTCTTGGTGGGCGCTCGCGGCCGGGCCCTGTCAAGGCCGGAAATTCTTAAAGAAGTTTGGGGTTACGATCGCGGTCTTGATTTGGATACTCGAACCGTTGATCAGCATATCGCGCGCCTCCGCGATAAGTTGGGAGCTGAGTCCGGATTGATTATAACGGTCAAAAATGTCGGATATCGCTTTAAGGTTTAGTCTCCGCGTTTTTATCCCCGCCTTTCTTTTTTTGGCGTGCCTCTATTTTATTTTTGAGAGATATCGGCTGAGAAAAAATATCAGGAAAATCTCCGAAGCGGCGGAAACCGTCGCCTCCGGCCAATCGGCTTTAATTCCCAAAATGCCGCGGGGAGAACTGGCGCGTTTGTCCTTGTCGCTTAATCTTCTCTCGGAAAGGTTTCAGTATGATTTGTCCGAGATGAAGAGGCTTGAAGAAATAAGAAAAGAATTTGTCGCCAATGTCAGCCATGAGCTTCGGACCCCGATTTCAACGATTAGGGCTTTTTCGGAAACCCTTCTTGAGGGGGCCTTCAAAGACCAGAAGCGCTGCCTTGAATTTGTCAGGGAGATTTCCGCCAGCTCCGAGCGGATGGAAAAATTAGTCGAGGATATCCTTCAGATATCGGCTCTTGAGTCAGGGAAACTGCCTCCGCGCTTTGAAATGGCGTCTTTAATGAAAATCGCGTCCGAAGCGGTCGCCAGCCTCATTCCCTTGGCGCAACAAAAGCAGATTGTGCTTAGAATCGAGCCCTTTGGGGATTTGCCGGAAGTGCGCGCCGATCGCGAACTGATGAGAAGGGTTTTTATCAATCTGATTGAAAATGCGATCAAATACACCCCCGAGAAAGGCTATATCCGCGTCAGCGCGGCCTTGGAAGAGGGAAGCGTCAAGGCGGTTATCGAGGATAATGGGATTGGCATATCCCCGGAAGATTTGCCGCGCATTTTTGAGCGCTTCTATCGGGCGGATAAAGCGCGCTCTAGAGAAATGGGAGGAACGGGTTTGGGCTTATCGATTGTCAAACATTGCGTCGAGCTTCACGGCGGAAGCGTGGGAGTTGAAAGCGGGCTGGGAAAAGGGTCAAAATTTTTCTTTAAGATTCCGGCGATCAGTAAGTAGTAAAATAATCCCATGCTTGCGGCGCTATTTTCCCTTGGCGGCGTTTTAATGGGCTTTTACTTGGGGCGCAAATTTTCGCTTGTCGGCGCCCAGGCCGCCTTGTCCGCGCGTTTGGAAGAGGCGTCTTTGCAACGGGATCAAATTCGCCGGGAACGGGATGAATCTCTTCAAAGAGCGGAAGAACTCAACCGAAGAGTCGGCGAACTTGAATCTTTTCGAGATCTGGACCTTTTACGGGAAAAAATATCGAAGGAAATAGAGTCGGCGGCGGGCAAGGCCCTTGAGAAAAATGCCCTCCAGTTTCAAGAGCGGGCAGAAAAGGGCGTGGGGCTTGTCTTAAGCCCGCTAAAGGAAAAAATTCAAGATTTCGAGAAGAAAGTCGATGAGAGATATCTCAATCAATCAAAAGACGTTTTCGCCCTTAAAGAAGAAATTAAACGAATTGTCGATTCCAACGAACGAATCTCCAAAGAGGCGGACGCTCTTTCCAAGGCCTTGAGAGGAGAGCAAAAAACCCAGGGCGATTGGGGCGAAATGCAGGTGGAAACGCTTTTAGAGGCTTCGGGGCTGCGAAAAGGCGAGGAGTATATCGCGCAAGGCTCGGGCCTTAATATTAAAGATGAAGAAGGCCGCCTTCAAAAGCCAGATTATTTGATTAATTTGCCGCAAGATAAGCACCTGATTTTAGATTCAAAGGTTTCCTTAAGCGCCTGGATTGATTACTGCCAAAGTGCTTCGGAAGAGACCAAGCGCGAATTTTTAAGTAAAACCGTCTCTTCCATCCGCGCCCATATCGATGAATTGGCCGCCAAGCATTACGCTTCGGCCAAAGGACTTAAAACCCCGGACTTTGTCTTGATGTTCGTTTCTCCTGAAGGGGCCTTGTTGGCCGCTCTTAAAGAATCTCCGAGCCTCTTTGAATACGCTTGGAATCGCGGGATTGTCATTGTGGGGCCTTCGACCGCTTTTGCCACTTTGAAAACCGTCGCGCATGTCTGGCAAAGCGAGAGGCAAAGCAGAAACGCGCTTGAGATTTCTCGCCAAGCCGGTCTTCTCTACGACGGCTTTGTTTCGCTCAATGAGGGCTTCAAAGAATTGGGGAATTATTTGGAGAAGGCCCAGTTAAAACGTGAAGAGATGCTCAATCGTTTATCCCAGGGCCGCGGGAACCTGGTGAAAAGAATTGAAAACCTCAAGAAATTAGGCGCCAAGACCACGAAACAAATTCCCGAGGAAATGCTTGAGTCCGCCGATGAGGCGGAACTTGATTCTAATTGAGAGGCTAAGGCAGGGAAGTGTGGGTAGGCAATGCGATCCGCGCAAGTTCCTCCCCTTTTTTTGCGGGGGAAGGTTCGGCGGGGGCTTGAGAGTTTAAGCCGCGTTTTCGGCCTTGATAGGAAATCTTTAAAATCAAAATTACTCCAGGCTTATTTCCGCGAGCATGAGCGGTTACAGGCTTTGATGCCGCTATTTTTTCGGGGCATTTCGGATAAGTCCGGGGATGGCGACATTGGAGTGGGTGAGCCATTTCCAAAAATTGGGGTTCAGGTGGTAGTAATAAGGAAGAAGCGCAGGCTCCGCCATTTGAGAAAAAAGGGCTACGAAAGCTTTCGCCTTGTCCAAATTAGCGTCTGTAAGAGGAGCGCCCTTGGCATAGAGGCGGGCCATTTCTTCCAAAGAAGAGTCGAGCAGGCGACCTTGGGCTTCAAATTCTTCCACGCTCAAGCCCTTCACGGCCTTGGGCCAGCGCTCTCTGGATATTTTTTTGCCACCGCCCGAAATGAGCGTGCAGGAAAGGGCTTTTTTGTTGTTTAAATCGATATCCGCTTGAGCCTCGGGACTGCCGATCCAAAAATCCTCAATAGGGCTTTGCGCCAACGGATAAAAAAAGGTCTTGAAAACGGTGTTTCCCTTATCCTTAGCCGGAATCGGCCAAGAGGCGGCCCAATCGAGAGCTACGATTTTATTGCAAGGAGGGTGAGTTCGCGCCTTAGCGACAGCCTCTTCTAAAGCGGAAGACCCGACGCTTTTTTTTGAGCAACCTAATACCGCGGCACTCGCTAAAGCTAAAATTAAAAATCGTCTCATGGCATTTCTATGAAAAGGCGACCAGTGGATTTCCAAGAGGCCAAGAATTGATTTGCGGCAACCAATCTTCCGCCAATCCCCATGCCGCTGTCATTGACGTAATAGCCCAAAACCTGTCCGTTCAGGCGATTCATCAAAGCGCCCGTTACAATTATCCCGTGGCCAGCATCTAAAGATTTTTTAATATTCCATAATATTCCGGAATCGATATCTGCGATGACAGCGTGACCCATTTTAAGCGCCTGATTCAAATCTTTGACATCGGCATCAACGTGTTCTTTAATCACGATTCCATGTGCCGTTAATAAACTGCCTATATAGGCTTCTTCAGTGCCTTTGTGATAGATATCTAATCTTCGAGCTTCATCAACCATAACGATTTGTTCTTTAAACTGCTCCACATAAGACCGAGGCCTTTTTAAGGCTCCGTAAAATTGAAGCGCCTGCATTTGGGCCATTACATCGCAATCTCCGCCCGACTGCATAAAAACAAAACTGGCCCAAGCCTTTGGATGACCGATTGTTTTAGCGGCGCCGACGCGCTTCAGGAGATTGAGATACGCGATATAGTGGGGGTCAAAATCCCCTTTTTTCAAGAAGATTTTAAGAGAGTCGTAGAGTTTGTGCAATTTGCCGATGGTAAATTCTTTAGTCGCCCAATCTTTAAATTCATTTTCCTTGTCGTTATATTGCATGGTCATAAAATACCAAGTGATAAAATTTTGCGGATTTTTCCACAAAACATAAGGGATATTGCTGGCGCGGGCGTTATTATGAGGAGACGGAATGGAATAGAGCGGCCGCGGCATATTCAAGAGGTTTGAAGTCGATCCTGTGCGACGCGAGGATATCGTTGCTTGCTTTAGTTTATGAGAGACTCCGCCGCCGACAATAGAAGGAACGCCTTCTGTTTCAAAAAAATTTTTTGGCAGAGAGACATTTGTATTGCCGCGAACTCCAGCCCTGATTGCCGCGAGGCGTTCGATATCATTGGAGCTGAGAGGCGGCACGGACTTGACTCCGAGTTTCTTTTGAAGAGCGATGAGGCGATCTCGCAAGGCGGCTAATCGCGAGGCCAGAGGATTAAGCGATTGGGACTGCATTGCGGCGGCGGCGACGGCGCGCGCGTCTGATTCGGTAGAATCGGCGAAATAGTTCGAGCGATCGGCAAGAAGGGAAAGAGAGAGGAAATCATCAAGGGCGGCTCCGCCTTCAAACCCCAAAAGTTCCAGTTTCTTGATTGCTCCATCCTTGGAAGTCGCCCCACCTTCTTTTTGTAAAGCGCTTGTGCGCTTTTCCAAGGCCGTCAAATTGCTTCCTAAATTCTTGATTCCGCTTCGGATAAAACTAAAGTCAATTGCGCGCAGTGGAGAGAGGAGTCCATCACTGATGTATCCGATGAGTCCCAAGTCGTGATGAAATCTACTGTAGCGTTCGTTGAGCGAAGAGACGGTGGAATTCAATTGGGCGAGTTCATTTTGTCCACAGTGGAAATGTTTGCAGCGTTCGATGCGCAAGTGAAGTTGTTCAGCGTCTTCAAGAACGCCGCGAGCCTTTTGACAATCGGAGCTTGAGGGATTAGCGCAAATCCGGGCGATCACTTTTTGGGCGCGGTGCAAATCAAACGCAATCCGAGAGTCTTTTTCCGACTGCGGCACGGACAAATCCGCGAGCGCGGGCGATAGCGCCGCCAGGGCCGCGCAAAAAACGGCGATCCATTTTCGTGTCATGAGAGTCGTTAGAAGGTTAACAGACCAAATTTACCTTGTCAATGGATAGTTATTTTTAGCCTCAAAGTCTGAAGCCCCTCGTCTGAACCGTTCTGTCGTTATGGCCCAAAAGGCGATGTATTGGCGACCTTGGGTCTTGTTTCCGCCGATGCCGAAGTGATTTTCTATAGCCTACGATGGGAAGAGAACAGCTTGGCTCAATCAGCAAGGCTTTAAGGTGTTGAGATTTTAAGATAATGAAGTTCTCAAACAAATGGATAACGTTGAGCAAACAATTTGTGATTGTCTACCCCTCCGCACCGACCCTCCCCCGCAATGGGGGGGGGAGAATAATGCGTCAATTCCACCCTTGGACATCAGCCCATCGTTTCGCGCGATGAAGCTAATTGAGGTCGCGGCAATCTTCCGAAGGAGTTCCCTTTTCTTTCCGACAATTAAGAACTCTCCAAATCGAATAGATCAATACCGGAATTAAGACGAAAACTCCCATCGCGAAAACAAGAACGTTTCCAAAATCAAAGGCAATCAAGGGTTTAAGGGCGTTTTCTAATATCCCGCCTAAGACAAAAACAATTCCGCCTCCCAGAAGAGTCAGGCTGCCCGTTAGGCTTCCGATAGTTTTGATTTCCTCTGCGCTAAATTTCCCCGTGGTCTTAAGCGCGGATCCAAATACCCCGCCTAAAATCGCCAGCATCAACATGGTCCCCAAGCCAAACAAAAGGCCCGGCAAGAACCCGAAAGCGGCGGAAGGCATTCTCGGGGAAGCCACGGTATAAACAAAGAGCGCGAAGGGGCCGACTCCGAAACCGGCGATAAATCCGTGGATCATCGCCCATTTGCGGGGAAACTGGTTTTGAGCCGATAGAGACGTCTCTTTGTGGTGGGAGGAAATAATCGAGCCTTCCGTTTCTAAATTTTCGGGATTTTCATGGTGGTGGCCCAAGAGATGGAGATGAAGATATTTCCCGCGCTTTCGCATTTGAAAGCCCGCCCATATCATGACGACTCCGACCAAGGCGTTGATGGCAGGGTTAATTCTTGGGTTAGAAAGCCAGGAAGCCAAAAACAGATAAGCGAGTTCAGATCCTATCGCGCGCTGAAAAGCGAAGGCCAGCGAAAAGTAAAACCCCGCTTGAATTCCTTTTTTCCCCGACGCCCCTTGAACCGCATAGCTAAAAGTGATCGGCCAGGTGTGTTCATCCGGTAAAATTCCGTGGAGAAGCCCGTATCCGAAGCATTGCAGCAGAAGAGAAATCATCCCCTTATTCTACAAACTCTCAAAAGCGTCTCTGGGGCTTGTTTTGGCCAGAGAGAACTGTTTAATATCGGTAGATGTCTCGTCTGTGGCCTATTCTATAGATGAGAACGGTTTTTAGTCGGAAATCGATTCTGTAAACGATGCGCCAATCGCCGACTCGATAAGAGCGCAAGCCATGATAGGGCCCTTGGAGCGGCTTGCCCGCGTCCGGCTCTGCCTTGAGTCGTTCAAAAGCGCGGATCATTCTCAGATTTAAATTGGTTTGAAGCGCGTGAAAATCTTTCGCCGCGGATGGGACAAATTCAATCTGAAACAAGATCAAGATTTTGGTTTTTTGCCGACGGCGTCTTCATAGCGGATACGCCGCCCTGCCCTGTCTTCTCTTTTGGCCAAGGCTAGCGCGCGCTTCCATGAGGGAGATTGCGTAATTTCAAGAGTTTCAAGCCAGCCCTCGAATTCATCGAACCCCATCATGACGGCCTCGGGTTTTCCTCTATGAGTGATCACATACCTTGAAAAACTCTCTCCCGCGTCTTTAACCATGGAGAGGAAACGTGAGCGGGCTTCCGTCGCAGGCAACATATATGATCCCATAACCATAATTTAACAGGAAAGTGTACGCTTGTCAATAGGTCCATGGGAGCTTAAAATTTCAAGAAATAATCGTCTGAGACATCTTTAAGGCATATATTATAATGTAAACGTTCGGTTGTATAAATGTTGTTGGGCGCTATATCTGGAGTATCTCATGAATAGAAACTATCTATTGATAAAAAAAGTATTGGTTCATATGATTGTCGCGCTTTTTGTCTTGCTCGTCTGCGCGCCGCGCGGCTTTACTCTGTTTTTTCGGAGTAAGGACCAAAAATTGATTGATGCCGCCGCGGCTGGCAATGTGTCTCAGGTTCAATCGCTGCTCGCCAAAGGGGCGGATATCCAGGCAATAGATAACTCTGAAGGTAATTCAGTGACTCCTCTGATTGCGGCCGTTAAAAACGACCATGCCGATATTGTTAAACTCTTGCTTGCTAAAGGAGCCATTGATAAAGAATACCTAAGTGGGCTGTCAGACTTTAATGGATATACCGCCTTGAAGGTTGCAACTCGAAGCGACTATGCGAATATCGTCGAACTCTTAATTGAGGGGGGTGTTGCTAAAGGCGATGACGATAAAATTGGCCATATCATGATGATTGCAGCCAAGCATGACTATAATGACATCGTCACTTACCTGCTAGTCCATGGAGCGGACATTAATTTTCAAGATTATGATAGTGATGATGACATGCCTGCCACTGCCTTGGGCGAAGCCGTCAAACGCGGCGATATAGAAGAAGCTCGATGGCTGATCAAAAAAGGCGCGGATGTCAACGCTAAGGATTCCACTGGCGATACTATTTTAATAACTCTCGCGGAAAAGAGAGGCTACTATTGCTCAAGAGACTTCATTGCCAAGGGGTGGGGAGAGGCTAAACGTCTTTACCAGATGCAGACCCTGGAGAGCATGGGGAAGGGGGATGTAGGAGGAGCGAAGCGTCTTTGCAAGGCCAATTATATGGATATAATGAAGCTCTTGTTGAGTTACGGCGCTAATTTAAACGCCAAGAATGAGAATGGCTATACAGTGGCTTCATTTGTTCAACCAAATACTCTTAAAGATCTTAAGAGCGTGCGCGTAAAGAGGCGGTGTTTCCCCAACTGCTTTATCGAGCCAGACCAAACCGAGCTTAAGGACGTTTCCGGAGCGGTCCTCACTCGTCTTCCGCGCGGCGCCGTCGTTCGCGAGGTAAATGAGGATAATGGCTATGCTTGGGTGGTCGTGGGGAAAAACCTTTCCGGTTGGGTGGATGCCAGCGCTTTAGGCCCTGCCAAGCCGGATATGTTCGCGCCGATTATTCGAGTCCTTTCAAAGTCATTAGATGGGGGGAAACTTTTCATCAAGGGCGTCGTCTATTCGGACAAGCCGCTTAAGAGTCTAGTTTTCGGGAGTAAAGATATTTATCGCGCTGATTTCCATGTGCCAAAAGGGAATTATAAAAACTCCTACCCTTTTAAGGCTTCCATGACGATGATCCCAGGCGCAAAGGCCGTTTTGGTGGCGGAAGATTTCGAGGGGCTTAAAGCGCAACTCAAGGTGGACGTCAAAACCCCTGTTCTTGATTATACGCCGCAATACGCGCAGCTCAAAGTTGTCCACAGCGCTTCTGTTTTTTCCTCTCCAATTTCGGGGGCGAAAGTCTTGACCAAGGTTTTGAATCAAAGCGTGATTGTTTCTATCGGACGCAAAGCGGATTGGTATTATCTTGAAGGCGGAGGCTGGATTTTAGCTTCCGATGTCTCCGAGATAGCGCAAAGTTCGATGTCGAATTCTCCTGAATCAGTGGAGTTAAACGCATCTCCCGCCGCGTCTGGCCCGAAGGTTCTTTCAGAACCGTCATATGTCGATGTGGATATCCCTTTTGGCGTGCCTAATCCAAATGCCATTGCCGTCATTATCGCTAACAGAGACTATAGAACTGGGGTGCCTCCCGTCGAGTTCGCATTGAATGACGGACGCGTGATGAAAAAATATTTTCGGCGACTTTTTGGCGTAAGAGAAAGCAATCTTATCTACCAAGAGAACGCAGGCAAGGGCGATTTTGAGGCTCTTTTTGGGACGGCGGATAATTATAAGGGGAAGCTTTATAATTATGTCTATGGTTTGGGAAATAAACCGGATGTTTTTATTTACTATGTCGGACATGGCGCTCCAGCGGAAAATAAAAAAGCTTACTTGGTGCCAGTGGATGCTGATCCTGAATATGTGGGGCTAGAAGGCTATCCATTAGACACACTTTACGCGAATTTGAGGCGCTTGGGAGCGCATTCCGTGACGGTTATTTTAGACGCATGCTTTAGCGGCCAGAGTCCTAATGGCACCCTCATAAAAAATGCTTCACCTCTAATCACTCGAATGTCTTTGCCGGTCATTCCCAAGGGCTTTTCGCTTTTGAGCGCCGCCGGTCCCGACCAGATGGCAAGTTGGGACACGCGTGAGAGGCACTCCTTATTCACCTATTATTTGATGAAGGGGCTTAAAAATCGCGCGCATTTTAAGACCTTGTCGGTGGTGACGGTGGGAGATATCAAGGGATATGTCCGCGATCGCGTGGAGCGCGCGGCGCGCAAGCTCTATAACCGCGACCAAACCCCGCAATTTGACGGTTCCTTACAAGACATTTTAGCTCGCTATGCGAAATAGAAAAAGACATGGAACTTATTCTTTTTGCCTTCCTTTTGTTGTCAGGCCAAGGGCTTTTTGCATTGCCGTCCGGACAGCTGTCGGTTTCATCTGATGGAACCGGATCGGGGACCATTACCAGCTCTCCGTCCGGAATCAACTGCGGAAATACCTGTTCCGCCACTTTTCCCGCGGGAACGCAGGTCAGTTTAACTCCGAATCCTGCTTCGGGTTCTGTTCTTGCGAGCTGGAATGGGGATTGCTCGGGGGCCGGAGTATGCCTGATCTTGATTAGCAGCGTAACTCCGCAATCGGCGGTCGCGACCTTTAACAGCGAAAACTCCAATACTATTTCGTTAACCGTCTCTCTGTCGGGTTTAGGGAATGGAACAGTGACGAGCGCCCCCAGTGGAATCAATTGCGGAAGCGATTGCGCGGCCAGTTTTCCTCCTGGAACCCAGGTTTCCTTGACCGCGGTTCCGGAGGATGGTTCTGTTTTTGCCGGATGGAGCGGAGGCGGCTGCTCTGGAACTGGGGTATGCGCGGTTTTGAGTCAATCTCCCGAGTCAGTTAGCGCGGCTTTTAATCTCGCCTCATATCCCTTGGCGGTTTCGGTTTCGGGAAACGGAGAAGTGACCAGTTCTCCCGCGGGAATTGATTGTAAGGCCGGAAATTTGGGCGACTGTTCCGCCAGCTTCACGCCGGGGACAACCGTTGGTTTAACCGCAACGCCCGCCGTTGGATCATCGTTTGTTGGCTGGGGTCAAAACTGTTCAGGGAGCGAGAGTTGTTCAATTCCCATGAATTCGGCGCAATCAGTTTCCGCCGCTTTTCAGCCGTAGCTCTTTAAATGCCCGGCTTTCCTTGATTAAAGACAAGACCGCCATCCGGATAAAAACGCCGTTATGAACCTGCCTTAAAATGAGAGATCTGGGCCCGTCCGCGAGTTCGGAAGAAATTTCAATTTCGCGGTTCAAGGGCCCGGGATGTAAAATGACGCAGTCTGGTTTTGCGTATTTTTTGACGCGCTCTTCGGTTAAGCCAAAATTTTGGAAATAATCCCGCGCCGTGAAATGAAGTTCTTCTTTTAATCTTTCCCGTTGGATGCGAAGACACAAGACGGCGTCAGAGTCAATCAAACTCTCGTTTAAATCATTTGAGATTCCGTCGACCAGGTCTCTAAATTCATCCGACAGAAATTCTTTCGGTCCGCACAGAAAAACCGCGGCCCCAAGATTTTTAAGGGCAAAGATATTTGAGCGCGCCACCCGGCTGTGGAGAATATCTCCAACGATCACGACTTTAAGCCCCTTAATTTTTCCTTTGGATTCCTTGAGCGTGAAAATATCCAACAAGGCCTGGGTGGGATGCTCGTTGGTTCCGTCTCCCGCGTTGATAAAAGAAGAAGGGCTTTTCTCTGACAGGCTCTTGATGACTCCATTTTCGCCGTTTCGGATGATGAAAAAGCCAACGCCCAGGGCTTCCAGATTTTTAACGGTGTCTAAAAGAGTTTCCCCCTTTTCAAGGCTTGAGGCTTGGGCCGAAAAAATAAGCGAATGTCCCCCCAAACGATTGACCGCGACCTCAAACGACATCCGGGTTCGGGTCGAGGCTTCAAGGAAAATCAATGCGGCTAATTCTCCCTTTAATTTCAAATTTTGAGAAGTGGGATTTTTCTGAAATTGCTCCGCGCGCTTAAAAATGGCGTTGAAGTCTTCAGAATTTAAGTCTTTAAGACCGGTTAAATCCTTGCGCGTCCATTTGGCGGAAAAGTTTTTCCGAGCGCTCATTTTTTG
>JAJZJF010000038.1 GCA_021810245.1 bacterium | reverse complement strand
ATTTTCTCATTATCGACGGCGAAAATGGCCTTTTATTTATCGATCCGACTCCGGATGTAGTCGCCAAATATAGAAATCTCCAAGACAAAGAAAAATTGGCGGAAAAGTCTTTGGAATCTTTGCGCGGGCTTCCGGCGGTGACCGCCGACGGGCGAAAGATATTACTTGAGATTAATCTCGATTCTTTAGAAGAAGTCAAGGGAATTTCCGCTTTAAATCCCGATGGAGTGGGATTATTTAGAACCGAGTATTTGTTCTTAAATCGCCCGGCCCCGCCTTCCGAAAAAGAACAGTCGACAATTTATGCCGCGGCTCTTAAGGCCTTGGAGCCTAAATCGGTCGTTTTTCGGACCGCGGACTTAGGCGGCGATCGCGTGGCCGCTTTGGGAGTGGAGGCGGTCAGAGATGAAGCCAATCCGTTTATGGGGCTTAGAGGAGTGCGCCTGTTTTTGCGCCATCAAGACGTTTTTAAGACTCAAATCCGCGCTATTTTGCGGGCCGCCTCTAAAGGCGGACACGCGCGGATTTTAATTCCGATGGTTTCATCCCTCTGGGAAATCCAGAGCGTCAAGGATATTATCTTGCAAGCCAAAGCCGAGCTTGAGAAAGAATCCGTCGTGATTCCGGGGAAAATAGAATTGGGGATCATGGTCGAAATTCCATCGGCGGCTATTTTGCTCGACGTTTTTTTGCCGTATCTGGATTTTGTTTCAATTGGAACCAATGACTTGATTCAATATATCCTCGCGGTTGACCGCATCAACGAGCACGTCGCGCACCTTTATGACGCCTTTCACCCGGCCGTTTTAAGATTCATCAAGATGATCGTCGACGCGGCGCAAAATCAAAAAAAACGCGTTGGCGTCTGCGGAGAAATGGCGGCGGATTTAAAAGCGGTCCCTGTTTTAGTGGGGCTTGGAGTTGACGAAATTTCTGTTCCGATGCGAATGCACTTAAGGGTCAAGGAAGTCGTGCGCTCATTAAATTATAAGGCGCTGTCTGTCAGCGCTTTAAAAGCCTTGGCGGCTTCCGATGCCGAGGAAGTTCGCCGGCTGTTCGGCTATTAAAGCGATGGATCCCAGACACATTCGCAATTTTTCAATTATCGCCCACATTGATCACGGTAAATCCACCTTGGCGGACCGAATTCTAGAGCAGACGGGGAGTTTAGACCGGAAGATGCGCCATGTCGATCAGGTGATGGATTCAATGGAGCTTGAGCGCGAGCGCGGAATTACGATTAAGGCTAAAGCCGTCCGGATGAAATATAACTTTAAAGGAGAAGAATTCATCCTTAATTTGATTGATACCCCCGGGCATGTTGATTTTAGTTATGAGGTTTCTCGCGCCCTAGCGGCTTGCGAAGGAGCTTTGCTGCTAGTTGACGCGACCCAGGGGGTCGAAGCGCAGACAATCGCCCATGCGGGTTTGGCCGGCTCCTTGGGGCTTAAAATTATTCCCGTGATCAATAAAATTGACTTGCCTTCGGCCGATTTGGACGCGACTCTCGAGCAGATCTGGGAAACCTTAAAAATCGAGGAAGAAGAAATTTGTGTCAGCGCAAAAGAAGGCCGCGGGGTTTCCGAACTCTTGGAAGAAATCGTGCGCCGAATTCCGCCCCCGGACGCCAACCCCGAAAGCCCTCTTTGCGCGCTTATTTTTGATTCGACGTTTAATTCTTACCGGGGAGTGGTCTTATTGGTTCGCCTCAAAGACGGAATCGCCAAAGCCGGGATGAAGATTCGATTTTTTTCGACGGGACATGAGGCGGTTATTGAAGAGGTTGGGTTTTTGATGCCGCAGATGCGCAAGGCGGAAGGCTTGTCGGCGGGAGAGGTAGGCTACGTTATTTGCGGAATTAAAGATATCCATCAGGTTCGGGTCGGAGACACAATTATGGAAGCGGCTAAGCCTTTAACGAAGCCCTTGAGCGGATACCAAGAAGCCAAACCTGTTGTTTTTGCCGGCATTTTCCCCGTCAACGCCGCCGACTATCAATCCCTGTCGGGCGCGCTCCAAAAACTCAATTTGGAAGACAGCTCCTTTCAATATCAGGGCGAGCAGTCCCAGGCTTTGGGGTTTGGTTTTCGCCTTGGGTTTCTGGGGCTTCTGCATATGGAAATTCTTAAAGAACGCCTTGAGCGCGAGTTCGGATTATCATTGATTATCACCGCGCCCAACGTCCGCTACCGCGTTCAAATTAAAGAGGGGTCTTGGAAAGTGGTTGAAAATCCCTCTCAGTGGCCGGATCGGTCCATTATTCAATTGGTAGAAGAGCCGTACGTCTTGGCCACGATGATCGTTCCAGTTGAATATCAGGAAGGCGTTCTCAATTTGCTTAAGGAAAAGCGCGGCGAGTATAAAAATATTGAATATCTCTCGAACAAACGACTTTTGATAGAATACCACTTGCCGCTTTCGGAGATGGTGATTAGTTTTTATGATCGGCTAAAATCCGTTTCCAAAGGGTATGCGTCCTTGGACTATCAGCCGGAGGGATATCGCGTCTCCGATTTGGTTTTCCTGGAAATTTTAATTCACGGCCAAGCGGTAGACGCCTTGAGTCAAATTGTTCACCGTGATAAGGCTTATGGAGTGGCCAAGGCTCTTTGCGAAAAACTCAAGGAGCTGATTCCGCGGCAAAATTTTGAGGTGGCGATACAAGCTCAGATAGACGGGCGCATTATCGCGCGGGAAACCCAGTCAGCGTCGAGAAAAGACGTCATCGCCAAGTGTTACGGCGGCGACATCACTCGAAAGCGGAAGTTGTTGGAAAAACAAAAAGAAGGAAAGAGAAAGGCGAAACTTTTAGGCAAGGTCGAGGTGCCGCAAGAGGCGTTCTTGGCCGCCTTAAGAATAGATGAACCGGCGGAAAGGGGATAAATATGGAAGGAAGACTTTTTTTAATTGGCGTGGCGATGGGGCTCTACACCTGGAGAAGCCGGAGCCTGAAAAAAAATGGTGGTTTGGACAGCCCTCTTAGAAGGGGGCTTTGGCACGGACTTTTCTGTTCTTTAGCCGCGGCGGCGGCGGCCTTGGTTTTGTCGGTGTCGATGGAAAAACACACGCGCTTTGTTTTTGTCGGTCCTAATGCCTTTGCGGCTTCTGAATTTTATCCCAGCGTTATCGCCGCGATTGTCGGGTTTATTTACGGGTTTTTTCGCGGCAAGGCCGAGCCGGAAAGTAAAAGAGGCTATTTTTTGCTGGAAGACTCGGAGTGGGCGGAAACGGTTTTTTCCGCCGTCCTTTTAGCCGCGACGATTATGTATTTTATCGTTCAAGCTTTTAAAATTCCCTCAGGGTCTATGGAGAACACCCTTTTAATTGGCGATCATCTTTTCGTCAATAAATTTATCTATGGGCTAAGGATTCCATTTACCGGAAAGCGAATTTTCAATTTTCGCGGAGTCAAAAGAGGAGACATCATGGTTTTTTCTTTTCCCGATCAGGATCCGCGCGATATTCACTGCGGTTCCGTTCAATATCACCGAGATTTCATTAAGCGCGTCATCGGACTTCCGGGAGATAAAATCGAGGTCCGGGCTGGTCAACTCTACATTAACGATGTTCCGATTAAAAACGAGCCCTACGCTCATTTTTCCGACGGCGAGATGCGCCAGCCGGAATCGGTCAGGGCTTTTGATCTCAGCCCCAAAAAATACCAGGAGCTTTGGCAAAATCACGAGTTGGACGGCATTCTTCAAGACGTTCAGCGCGATTTCTTTGGCCCCGTCGTCGTTCCTCCCCATTCCTATTTCATGATGGGCGATAATCGCGACCGTTCCTGTGATTCTCGCTACTGGGGTCCGGTTCCGCTTAAAGACGTGCGCGGCAAGGCTTGGTTTATCTATTGGCCGCCGTCACGGATGGGAACGGTTCACTGAGAAAAAGGCGCTAGAGAAAAGGGGACTGTCCCCTTTTTTACTTCGGGCGGCGAAGGAATGCAAAAGGGCCTGTCTCTTTTTCAGTAACATTTGGCATGATTGGATGCGAAACCTTCCTATTTAATGGAATAAAAACTATCATATACACGAGATATGTCTAAAAACGAAGAGATGGTTTTTAAGATTAAGGCGGATTTTCTCAAGTCTCTCGCGCATCCCGTGCGTCTCCAGATTATCGAATACCTTAAAAATAAGGAGTCATCCGTGGGGGAGATGGTCAAAAATTTGAGCGTGGAGCAATCCGGGCTTTCCAAGCATTTGGCGATTTTGCGCCAATCGGGGATATTGAGCTCGCGGCAGGAGAAAGTGACGGTTTTTTATTCGGTCCGCGACCATGATATTTTCAAAATCTTGCGCCCCATCGCCGAGATTTTGGCCAAGAGGCTCAAGGAGGGCCAAGAGATTTTGTCTCATCTGGGCATTTCTTGATGGATTTTAAATTATATGCTAAATTGGGAATATATTCATGTTTTAAGCAAAGGCGTCGCCAGACATTTAATTTATTAGGAGGTTTAGATGAAAACAATTAAACACAAAGAGCTTGAAAGCTGGGTCAACGAGACGGCGAAACTGGGGCAGCCGGACCAGGTTTACTGGGTGGACGGAACGCCTGGCGAAAAAGATCGCTTGACCAAAAGGGCCATTGCCCGCGGTTTTGTTATTCCTTTAGACCAAGAAAAATATCCCGGTTGCTATTACAGCCGTTCTAATATCAATGATGTCGCGCGCACCGAGCATTTGACCTATATCTGCAGTAAAAACAAAGAGGATGCGGGGCCGACGAACAATTGGATGTCGCCGGATGAGGGTTATGCGAAATCAAAAGAGATACTCAAAGGCTCGATGCATGGACGGACGATGTATGTGATTCCCTTTTCGATGGGGCCAATCGGCTCTCCATTTTCAAAAATCGGGGTTGAGATTACCGATTCTCTCTATGTCGTTTTAAACATGTTGATTATGACCCGCGTCGGAGACAAGGTTTTGGAGCAATTGGGGACCAGCGGCGCCTACACCAAGTGTCTTCACACCCGCGCGGATTTAGATGTTCACCACCGCTTCATTCTTCATTTCCCGGAAGATAATGCCATTGTCTCGACCGGATCGGCCTACGGCGGAAACGCCCTTTTAGGGAAAAAATGCCTGGCCTTGCGCATCGCCTCTTGGCAGGCTAGAGAGGAAAAGTGGCTGGCCGAGCATATGCTGATCCTTGGCATTGAGAAAGACGGGAAGACCGAGTATGTCGTCGCGGCTTTTCCTTCCGCTTGCGGAAAGACCAATCTCGCGATGTTGATTCCTCCGGAAGGGCTTAAGGGCAAGAATTACAGAATCTGGACCTTGGGCGACGATATCGCCTGGCTGAGAAAGGGCCGCGACGGGCGTCTGTGGGCGTTAAATCCGGAAGCGGGCTTTTTTGGGGTCGCTCCGGGGACCAATTCAAAGACCAATCCCAACGCGATGAAGACGATGAGTAAAAACACCATTTTTACCAATGTCCTTTTGGGAGATGATCTCACTGTTTGGTGGGAGGACGGGGAAGGCGCTCCTCCGGCCTCCGGCGTCGCTTGGGACGGAACCCCTTGGAAGCCGGGAATGAAAGACTCTTCCGGCAAACCCGTCTTGGGCGCTCATCCCAACAGCCGCTTTACCTCTCCGGCGAATCAATGTCCCTCGATTGCCCCCAATTGGGAAGACCCCCAGGGCGTTCCCATCTCCGCTATTATTTTCGGCGGGCGGCGAGAGCGTTTGGCGCCCTTGGTTTTTGAATCCTTCGATTGGGCGCATGGCGTTTATGTCGGAGCGACGATGGCTTCCGAAAGGACCGCGGCCGCCGATGGCAAAGTCGGCGAGGTTCGCCGGGATCCGATGGCGATGATTCCATTCTGTGGATACAATATGGGAGATTATTTCGGCCATTGGCTTGAGATGGGAAGAGAAATCGCAAAGCCTCCGAAAATCTTTCACGTCAATTGGTTTAGGCGGGATGAAAACCGGAAATTTCTCTGGCCCGGCTACGGGGAAAATTTGCGCGTTCTCGAATGGATTTTAGCCCGCTGCCGCGGCGAAGGGAAAGCCCAAAAGACGCCTATCGGTTTTGTGCCGTCTGCTGACGCCTTGGACTTGTCCGGACTCAATATTTCTGCTTCAACCGTTGAGAAGCTTCTTGAGGTTAAATCAGAGGATTGGGTCGCGGAGCTTGACGGGGTTAAGGCCTTTTTCGATAAATTCGGCAAAACCCTTCCCAAGGACCTTTGGAAACAGTTTGAGGACCTCAAAAGCCGTCTTCAATCCAAGGTCGCGGCTTAGTTTTTAAGGGAAGAAAACCGCCGGAGAGACGCGAAACCTCTCCGATAGTTTCTGGATTTGTTTTGAGGTTAGCTCTTTTTTGCCGCTTAGGATATCGGAAACGTAAGGCTGCGAGCCAATTTCTTCCCCCAAGTCCGACTGGGATAATTTATTTTTTTCCATAAGGAACTCCAGGATTTCGCGTCCCGATGTTCGACGGCCTCTCCAGCGCTCTTTCTCATATTTCTCGATGAACGGCGCCAAAACTCCCAGATACTGGCGTATTCCCGAAGCTGTAATTAAGTCGGGTTCCGGAGACAGCTCCCTCATTAGAGCCCTAAGTAAAAGAGAGTAGTTGCGGTGTTCAGAGAGATTTTTAATTTCCCTTGGCGGGTATTTCTCAATTAAAAATTCATAAACTCGATTGGCTCTGGGAAGAGGCCTGATTTTTGAAAATTTTCTTTCCAATGTCTGAAGCGTCATAAACACCTCCAGCGGTCATATCTGGCATGGTCCATAATTGCGTCAATACTGAAAATCTGTGTTTTAAAATCTATCAAGGCAATTAACCGATGCCCTTGGGTTATGTCAAAAACATGACACCGCGGCGGCACATAATCATAGGATTTTGAAAAAGATTTTTTAATCTCTAAAGTCGACATAAAACGCGTTTTCTCTATGATCACCCTCCATCGGTTTAATGACGTTCGCGTCTGCGGATAGCGCCGAGCATAAGATTCAACCCTATCCAAGCCTAGGAGAATCACACTAATAAGTATATCTGATAGATATATTTTGTCAAGGCCTTTGGGTGAATTAGCTGACATCTAGGCAAGTTGGGGGATGTGCCTTTCGTTAAGGCATCTTGGAATAGCCGCGCTGTAAGGCGTCGCTTAAAGAATTGCCCCCAATTTTTTCATTTACTTGCCTCCTTCCTGATACTTCTTACGGGTTCGGGGGCATATTTGTTCCCGTGATGCCGGGATGTTTAGGTTTCGCGATTTTGTCTGGGGAATTAGCCGAGCAAGGCGACGAGCTTATTGGGGGAACTGGCGCCACGGACGATTCTGAGGCGTTTGGCTTCGACGCCGAGATGTTGGGCGAGAAGAAGGATGGCCGCGGCGTTGGCGCTGCCGTTTTCGGGTTTTGCCTTAACATCAATCGCAAAGCAATGAGTGGCTGTTGAAACCAGGAAATTGCGGCGAGCTTCGGCGCGGACCTTGACTTTAAAGAGCGTCATTTCACTGTCTCCATTTTATCTTCCAGTCGCCCCAGCAGCCTTAAAAGTCCGTCTAAAATCGTCAGCGGGTGGGGTGGGCATCCCGGAATATAAAGGTCTACCGGGACAATCGCGTTCGCTCCGCCCAACTGCTCTGTGGAATCCATAAACGGCCCGCCGCTTAACGCGCAGGCACCGACGGCTATGACGATTTTGGGTTCCGGAACCGCCTGATAGGCCAATTGAAGGGCTTCTTTCATATGCTTGGTGACAGGCCCAGTGATGACGAGACCGTCGGCGTGCCGGGGAGAGGCGACAAATTGAATGCCAAATCGGCCCAAATCAAAGACGACATTGTTTAAGGCCGTCAGTTCCGCCTCGCAGGCGCTGCATCCTCCGGCGCTGACTTGGCGGAGTTTAAGGGAACGCCCGAAAAGTCGGCGCATCTCTTCTTTTAATGAAGCGGCTAATTTTACCTCTTGAGACTGGATGAGTAAATCTTCTCTTTTATTGGCCGCCAGGCGATGATCGCGGGTAAAGACGATCGCGCCGTCCGGACAGCTTTTCGCGCACTCTCCGCAGAAAAGACAGCGGCCCATATCCAAGGACAGGGTTTTCCCCTCGGGGTCCGGGCTTTTTGTAAGAGCCTGGGTCGGGCATGCGCTCAAGCAATCGGCGCAGCCTGAGGCGCATAAATCTTGGTTCAAGGCGGGGCGTCCGCGAAAGCGTTCCGGCAATTCCGGTTTTTCATTTGGGAAATTCGAGGTCCTGTATCCCTGCTTTAAGCGATTTTTGATGATTTCAATCATGGTTTCCTTCCGTACGAAATCTGGCCGCTCTCCAACGGATTTGGAGGCGGCACTTCCTCGCCTATACTCGGTCGGACCCAACCATTTCTGACCGAATATAAATGAGGGAATGCCGCTTCCGGAGTTTGTTTAAGAAAGCGGCCTCGCTTAGGCTCGGTCATGTCTTCTTCCTCATAAATCATGCCCGGCATATGAGAGGTTAAAGCTCTTGTTGCACAGGGGGAAATCGGAGATTTCGCCTTGCCTGACCGAGATTGCCACCGCCATCCAATTGTGAAAAGAAGGATCGATAACCTTGTATCCGCTCAACTTTCCCTCGGCATTGCTAAACGCGATATGACAGACCTCTCCTCTCCAGCCCTCAATTAAAGAGACCGACAAGCGCTCTTCCAAAATTTTTCCGCGCGGGACCGTCAAATCTCCCTCCGGCAGGGAATCTAAAACCGCGCTTAGAAAATCAAGAGACCTTTGTGACTCTAAAAACCGAATCATCGCCCGCGCGAAAACGTCTCCCGATGTCAATTTGACGGTCGGAATATAGCGAAAACGAAAAAGCCCGCAAGGGTGATCTTGGCGAACGTCGAGGTCTTTTCCGCTGGCCCGGGCCGCGACTCCGACCAAGCCTAAATCGGCGCAAACTTTTTGAGAGATGAGCCCCGTTTCTTCCAGACGCGAGATGACCGAGGACTCGCCAAAAAACATCTCTCCAATTTCCGTAAGATGCCGCTTGGCGCGCTGAAGGGTTTCAATCGCTTGAGAACGCATTTGAGGCGGAATGTCAAAAGCCGCGCCGCCCAATTCGAGAAATCCCTTGCCGTAGCGGTTTCCGGAAATGAGCATCAAAAGATTGAGAAAGTCTCCGCGCAAGCGCCCGAAATAGGCGGAGGCGGGCAAATATCCGATGTCGCCGCTGATGGCCCCAAGGTCTCCGATATGATTGGCTAATCTCTCGGTTTCAAGAAGAATCGCCCTTAAGGACTCCGCTTTCAAAGTGGGGCGGATTCCTTGAAGGGCTTCCAAGGCCTGGCAATGCGCCCATCCGTGAGCGATAGCGGAATCTCCGCAAATAGATTCGGCGATTGATAATGAGAAGCGATTGGGCTTTTGCAAAAGCGCTTCCGCTCCGCGATGTTGGTATCCAAGCTGTATTTCAAGATGGTGAATTTTTTCTCCGTGGCATTGAAACCGGAAATGCCCAGGCTCGATGATGCCGGCGTGGATGGGGCCGACGGCGACTTCGTGGATTTCCTCGCCTTCCTCTTTAAAAAAAACGGCTTGATCGGCGGGTTTTCGGCGCACGGGCTTTAGCCAGGGATGCCCTTCGGGGACGATGCCAGAGTTTTCATAAATCTCTCGCTCAAAGAGATGGGCCTGAGGCAGATCGGGAGTCAGAGCCGGGTAAGATGAAACCGGCTCTGAAGAGTTTAAATATAATTTCCCCTCCGCGTCATCGGATAAGACGCTTAAAAGTTTGGCGGGCTTTTTTTCTTTTTCATTTAAAATCAGCGCGCAGAGCCTTTTTCCGGATGAAATCATTTTGAGAATATCGGCTCTAAAATCCGAAATAGGGACTTCGGGAATACGGGAAGTTTTTAGCGATTCGCCATTGCGAATTAAGGCGAAACGGGAAAGAGAACTCATAAAACCCCGTTGAGCGCGTTGGCCGAGCGCTTTAAGGCGTCAGTCAGCCAATGCGGCAGCCATAAGCCCAGAAAGAGAACCGCTGACATTAAAATGATGGGCGGCAAAACCATAAACGGGGAGTCTCCCTGGACGGCCATATCCGATTTTTCTTTGGGCGTTCCGTAAACGACCGATAAAACCGTGGTTGCCATGCCGATAAAAATCGCGGCCAGAAATAGGACAAAGCCAAAAGCCGCCCCCAAATGCCCGCTATCCAGCGCGGAACGCAAAATCCCAAATTCGCTGACAAAAGAGGCGAAGGGCGGGGAGCCCGTAATCGCGATAAATCCCAACAGGAAAAGAGCCGCCGAGATGGGCACGCGGCGCAAGGCCCCATGGGCGTGGTCCATGGTTTTTCCACCAAAAGCGCGGTGGATATTTCCCGCCGATAGAAAAAGGGCTCCCTTGGTCAGCCCATTGTTGATGAGATGCAAAAGCGCGAAAAAAGTCCCCATGGGGCCTAGCCCCACGCCCAAGACGAGAATTCCCATATTCTCGACGCTTGAATAGGCAAGCATCCTTTTAAAGTCGCGTTGTCCGATTACAAACACGGCGGCCGTCGCCATGGACAAAAGGCCGATCAAGATTAAAAGTCCCTGGGAAAATTCCAAAAGGCCGGCGGAAGAGCAGATTTGAAATATCCGAAGTATTCCTAAAAAGGGGCAACTGGTCATGACTCCCGCTAAAACTCCTCCGGCGACCCCCGGAGCCTCGCCATAGGCGTCGGGCTTCCATGAGTGAAACGGAGAAAGCCCCATTTTTGTTCCATAGCCGACCAATAGAAAGATAAACGCGCCCTTAAGCCAGGGAAGAGACAAAAACCGTGCGTGGAGAATCAAGGAATCAATGAGAAGTGGGTCAGTCTTAACGGAGTTGGCGGGCATGGCTAAAGCCAGAAAAAAAGTTCCCAAAAGGGCAAGACCGATCCCGAGAGAGCCCATCATCAAATATTTCCAGGTAGCTTCTAAAGATCTTTGATTATGGTTAAAGTAAATTAGGGGAGCCGAGGCCAAGGTCAAGGCTTCCATTCCGACCCACAAAAGTCCCATATGTCGGCTGACGCAGACAAGGCTCACGGCGGATAAAATAAAAGCGAGAGAAGCCGTAAAAAGGCGGTTAGGACGCTCTTTTCTCAAGCGCAGATATTCAAGGCAGTAAATCGAAAAAACCAAGAGCATCGCGCTGGCCAGGGTCAAAACAATAAGCCCCGCCTCATCCAGGCCAAACCAGCCCAAGGGGGAAGGCGTTGGGAGAGTCTTCCAGCAAGCGATGACCAAGGACAGGTGAATCGAAAATCCCAAGGGCAAAATCCAAGGGCGCCAATCGTCGCTCTTGACGAGCAAAGACGCAAGCCCCATCAGGGCGGGAATTCCGATTAAAAAAAGATAAATCATATGGTTTTCGCGGTTTTCAATCTCCCAAATTCGTCAAATTTTCCGTGTTAATCGAGTCAAAGGCGCGGGCGATATGATTGATGACAATTCCCATCACAAAGACGGCGACAAAAACGTCCAAAAGCACTCCCATCTCGATAAGCCAGGGCGCCTGATAAGAAATCGCCAGGCCGAAAAGATAGATCCCGTTTTCAAACATCAAGTATCCAATGACC
The DNA here is from genome assembly GCA_021810245.1 of bacterium. GTDB lineage: Bacteria > Elusimicrobiota > Elusimicrobia > UBA1565 > UBA9628 > JAKAQV01. The sequence continues at coordinate 3,703 of JAJZJF010000038.1, read as the reverse complement.
TGGGTCACCGCCTTGACGCGGACAATCATCATCAGCATTCCCATCATCAAGACCGACAGGGAAACCGGAACCAAAAGGCTGGTCCTGATATTTTCCGGAAGCGGAAGGCGAGAAGCGAGAATGAAAGAAATGCCGATGAGAAAAACGCCGATAAGAAGAGAGGCGTTATATCCAATCAAAGGCTCCATTTCCCTGCGGATTTTAACCTCGCGAATGGCGTAGGATAAAATGCGCGGAATCAAAAAGCCCTTGAGGATAAACATGCCCGAGGCGATCAAAATAATCTGCATCCCAAAGCCTTGTCTGTCGATAATTAAGGGCAAAAGTCCCAGGCACATTCCCTGAAGCGCGATGATTCTGATGCAGCCAATCAGCGAGGAATTCCCCAGAGCGTAAAAACTAAAAAGAGCGATTAAGACAAGAAGGATTTGAGAGAGTTCTTGCATATTATCTTACCGCCAAAATAAGCCCAAAGGCCGCAAGGCAAACGGCGGCGATCAGAAGCTGCGGCACGCGAATAAGGCGCAAGCGCGCCATGCTTGATTCGATGGCTCCGATAAAAATAGCCAAGCCGCACAAGCTGAGAGTCAAGAGAAATGCGTTTGAGGCCAAGGAGGGCGAAAGAAGGCGAATCCATAAAACGCCCATCAGCATGAGTTTGAGCTGGGCTCCATATAAAATAAAGGCGAGATCGGGGCCGGAGTGATCCAGGACCATCACTTCATGGATCATCGTCAGTTCAAGGTGGGTGTTGGGGTCGTCGACCGGAATCCGGGAATTTTCCGCCAAAAGAACGATCAAAAGCCCGCTTGCGGCTAAAAGAACGCTCGGTGCGGGGAGAATTCCTTGGCCGGATGAGAACATTTGGCTCAGCGAAAGGCTTCCGGAATGAATGGCCAAACTCGCGAAAACAAGAATGAGAGCCGGTTCGGCGTAGCTTGAGAAGGCCGCTTCGCGGCTGGCCCCCATGCCTTCAAAGCTGGATCCGGTATCCAATGCCGCGAGAATCGTGACAAAACGCCCGAGCGCGAGCAAATAGATAAATAGAATCGCATCTCCGTTAAATGAGATTAACGGCGCGCCAAATAAAGGGACCAGAGACGCCGCCATCAATACCGCGGAAAGAGAGAGGACCGGTCCCAGGCGAAACGCCCAGCCGCTTGTCTCGCTATAGACGGCCCCTTTTCCGAGAAGCTTCAGAATATCATGTAGCGGTTGAAAAACCGGAGGTCCGCGGCGGCCGGAGACAAAGGCCTTGGTCTTGGCGATGAGCCCCAACATTAGTGAAGGCATCAAAAGAAGCAAAAACAAAATCGCAGGCGCGAAAATTAAAGTTTCCATAGTAAAATCGCGATGAGAAAGGCCGCGGCGTAAAGGAGATAAAACTGGAGCTTTCCGCGCTGAATCTTTTTAGGCCAGGAAATGAGGCCCTCAAACAGATTCAACAGTTTGGGAAGCCAGACATCGAGAGCGGGATCGGGAACTCTTGAATGGAAAGAGGACGATTGCGGCCAATAGCCATTGGGAGAATGAGACTCTTTTTGCATCAGGAAGGCGTGAAAGGTTCTTGTCGCCGGCATGGAATAAGACGAGCCTGTATACTGCATGCGCGGAGTTGGATCGCTAAAACCGCAGCCCCAGGTCGCGCCAGATGACGCCGGACGTTTTTTTAGCGAGGTTTTCTTGATGGTCCAGAAAACGGCGCTTAAGAGACATACCATCGCGCCCATAAGCCCGACCGCATCCAACAAGGTCGACCATTTTTGAAGACCGGCGGAAAAGACCAAGGGCGCCGGGCGAGAAATGTCGGCCGCCGCAAAAAAAGCCGCTTTTAGCGCCCAGCCCGGGAATAGGCCTATCGAGAGGCAAAGAGCTGCGAGAATCCCCATGGGGATCAGCATCAGAGAAGAGGGATCTTTCGCTTTTTGGGCGGATAAAGAGCGCGGTTTTCCAAGGAAAACCAGGCCGTAAAATTTTGAAAACGTTAGGATGGCTAGGCCCCCAATCAAAGATAACGCCGCGGCGGCTAAAGAGAAAAAAATAATTTCGCGTCGATAATCCATCCGAAGAAACCCGCAATAGAGAAGCCACTCTCCGGTAAAGCCGTTTAAGGGGGGAAGCCCGCAAATCGCCAGGCTTCCAACAGCCGTCAAGGCGGCGACGCGGGGCATTATTTTCTGGAGTCCGCCGCAAGATTCGATATCTCTTGTTCCGGTCGCCAAGTAAACGGAACCCGCCGACAAAAACATCAGCGATTTAAAAAAACCGTGGTTTAAAGTGTGAAGAATCGCGGCGGAAAATCCAAGAAGAGACAAAGCGGGGTCGCCGCGGGAAATCCCGTAGCAGCCAAGCCCCGAGGCCGCGAGGATAATTCCGATATTCTCGATGCTGCTGTAGGCCAACAGTCTTTTAAAATCTCTCTGCATGGACGCGAAGACGATTCCAAAAAGCGCCGTAAAAAGGCCTAAGACCATCAAGAAAACCGAGGCCGAGATGGAAACGGGGCCTAGAATCGAAAAAAATCTCAACAGGCCGTAAAGCCCCATTTCAATCATGACGCCCGACATCGCGGCGGAGGCGTGACTGGGAGCGGCCGGGTGAGCTTCTTGAAGCCAAATATGGAGCGGCCAAAACCCCGCCTTCATTCCAAAACCGATTAGAAAAAACCAGAAGACCGACGTCCGCTCAAGCATGGAAAGCGGTTTTGCCGCCAAAAGCGCGCCAAACTCAAATGAGCCGGCGTTTTTCCATAGAAAAGCGAAGCCCGTTAAAAGGCAAAGAGAACCCGTGTGCGTGCACAATAAATATAGTTTTCCGGCCTTGCGAACCTCCTCTTTTTGATGCTCCAAAGAAACTAGGCCAAAGGCGGAAAGAGCCATAATTTCCCAGCAGACCAGGAAAAGAACCGCGTTTCGGGCGCAAACTAAGAAAGCCATCGAAATAATGAGGGTCGCGAAGAAAAATCTCGCGGGGGCTTTGGCGATGTGTCCAGAGGAAGCGGAAAGATAGCCCTCTCCATAGATTCCCGCGCAAAAACCGACGACTAAAACCAAAAAGAGAAACGCCGCCGAAAGAGAATCGACTCCCAGGTGAAAAGTGGCGCCGGGAAGAGACCAAGGGTAAATCATGGGCGCGGGTTAAAATTCCTTAGACTCTCGAGAATCTCATCGGCGCTTGAGCGTTGATCCAGTTTCTCGCGAAAATCAGGACGGTGAAGGGCCTCCGCGATTTGGGAAAGAATCAATAGATGGGCGCGGATGGTGGGGCTTAGCAAAACAAAAACGACTCCGACTAAAATGAATTCGCCGCTGGGATTTTTTTTAAATGGGACCGTCTCTTTTAGAAAACAGAGCGCCAAAACGGACTTCTCAATCCCAAAAATAAGCGGGCTACGCGCGTGCGGGAGAGCGATTCCGTCTAAAACCGTTGTCCGCTCGCCTTGTTCCAGGAGAACCTTCAGCGCCAAATTCCGGTCTTGGGAATCGCGCAAGGGCAGAAGATCGCAAATATGAGTCAAGACCGCCTTTGGATCCGCCCCCTCTATCCCGTAATGGATATTTCCCTCCAAGAGGGAACCCAACGGGTCAGCGCATGTCTCTTCTCCGGAAATCGAGTAAAGAGCCTTCGCCGGAATTTTATGGTGATTGGCCCATTCCAACAAATCCACCCGATTAATTCTATAGCGGCCGTTGATCATGAATGC
>JAJZJF010000037.1 GCA_021810245.1 bacterium | reverse complement strand
GCTTTCAAAAACGCGATCAAGGCTTCCTCAGAAATGTCTGATTTCTCCGGCGAGGTTTCTTTCCTGGTCGCTTTTGCCGACGCCTTCTCGCAAAGCCGTCAAGCGCCAATCTTCCTTTATAAGGCGGCTGGCCTCTGCTATGAGAAAACGCGGGATCCCGCTCGCGCCGAACAGCTTTATCAAAGGTATCTCACCTATCCAGGGCATTGGTATGACCCGGCTTCCTGGTGGAGGCGCCACCGCGCAAGGCACCGACTCAGCGTCTTGTCTCCCCTTGAAAATCAAGGAAACGCGTCGGCCGCCTCTAATTCATGAAGAGCCTCTTTTTTAAAATAACGCTGCCTGTTTTATTAACGCTACTGTTTCCCTTCCGTTTAAGAGCCGATGTCCAAATTAGCGAGGAATATCAAAACAGCGGTTTTATGGGAATCGGGGCCAGCCGAGGAGAAACCATCCAAAAAATCAAGGGAAATGATTCCTCTATTGATTCCTCGCAGGATTTTTCCGGCGGAATGATGGGACTTATTGGCGGCACGCAAAGCGGGCCCAAGCGAAAAATAGATATCATTCGCCTCCAAGATAAAAAGAGATGGATCCTTGATCCCGCGAAAAAGACCTACACCGAGGTCCCGCTTAAGGCCCAAACGCCCAAAGAGCCGAATATGTCTCACATTCCGGTTCGACTAAAAGGAACTTCATTTAAGATAGCCCCCTCCAAGATGCGCAAAACCATTCATGGTTTTAAGACCCGCCTTTATAACGCCGAATTTATCATGAAACTAGAGAACACCCAAAATAAGCAGGTTTCCACTTTCAAGGTTAAGCTAAAAATTTGGGTTGCGCCCTGGACTCTCACATTGAGAAAGGCCCACCGGGAAATCGAAGACTTTAATTCAAAGTATCTCAAGGCCACTGGAACGGGTTCCGTCGGCTTGGGCGCTCAACCACTGGGTCTTGAAATGCTTAAATCCATGACCCACTCGAGCGGAAAAGCCTTGACCAAGGGGATCACAGAATTTAGAAAAAAGATGTCAGAGATACCGGGGTTTCCAATTGAGATGGAAAGCAACTGGTATGTTTCTCTTCCGAAACAAAAATCGCAAAGCCCTGCGGCTTTAGAGGGACTTAAATCCGCCAATTTGCCGGAGGCGACAAAAAATCTTCTTGCCGGACTCTTAGAGGCCGCAAACCCAAACGGAGAATCTCCTCTCATCTCCATGACGAGCAGCGTTTCTTCAATTAAACTGGCGCCGCTGGCGGGAAAAAACTTTCAGATTCCCCAAGGATATCGGCGCAAGTAAAGACGGCCTAAAACTCACCGGAAATTGAGGACCAGCGTTTTTAGTTGGGAATACTCCTCCATGGCATAGCGCACGCCTTCCCGCCCGATTCCGGAACTTCTATTGCCTCCGTAAGGCATCGCGTCCGAGCGAAAAGCTGGAATATCATTGATAATCACCCCGCCGAAGGGAAGCTCATCCCAGGCGCGATGGGCCAATCTCAAATCATTTGTGAATATCCCGGCCTGAAGGCCATAAGCGCCCTCAGACATTTTTTTAAGGGCCTCATCTGAATTTGACACCTGTTCAAGAGTGGCTACGGGACCAAAAACTTCCTCACAACTGAGTTTGCAATTTTGCGGCGCATTCTCGATGAGTGTTGGCATGAAAATTCCATCCCGACGTTTGCCCCCACACAACACGCGCGCGCCTTGACTGACCGCCTCTGAAATCCAAGTTTCCACTCGTTGTTCTGATTTTTGATCGATCAAGGGGCCGATATCGGTGTTTTCATCCCTTGGGTCTCCCACTTTGAGGGCCGCTATTTCTTTGAGAAGAAAATCTTTAAAGGGCTCATAACAAGCCGCGGCAACCAGAATTCTCTGCACCGAAATACACACCTGACCGCTATAGTAAAAAGCTCCCCACGCCGCTCTTTGAGCCGCGAAAGCCAAATCGGCATTCTGATCAATAAAGAGAGGCGCGGTTCCGCCCAGTTCTAAAACCACGTGCTTTTTTCCTGACAAGGCTTTTAATCTCCATCCCACTTGCGCGCTGCCGGTAAAAGAAAGAATGGCAAACAAATCGCTTTGAACTAGGCGCTCAGCCGCCTCATTTGAACACGATAAAGCCGCGGCGGACCCTTGTGGCCAATCCGACTTAAAGATAATCTCCATCAATTTTTGTGCGGTTTTCGGAGACTGCGGCGCGGGCTTAAGAACAAAGGGAATTCCCAGCGCCATGGCTGGCGCCACTTTGTGCGCGACAAGATTAAGCGGAAAATTAAACGGCGAGATCAAAAGCGCCGGCCCCCGCGGGAAAGGGCGCGTTAAAGCCAAACGGCCTATACTGGGCTTATCTAAATCCAGCGGCAAGACCTCTCCGCCAAAGCGCTTGGCTTCCTCAGCCGCCCAATTGAAAGTAAAAACCGCGCGCGAAACCTCCCGGCGTGCTTCTTTTAAGGGCTTTTTAACTTCCTCACAAATCAGACGCGCGAAATCTTCGGAGTTCTCTTTTATTTTTTCAGAAACTTTTTGCAATATCTCGGCTCGCCGATAAGACGGCAAGGCCCGAGTCCCCTCGAAGTTTTCCGTAACCTTTTTTGCCGCTTCCAGCGCCTGATTAATATCTTGAGTTTGATCCATGGAATATCCACCCTTTTCTGCATTATAGCGCATCATTGACAGCCGCTAGGCGTAATTTATAGCTTAGAACCATGGAAAAGAAAGTTCTTATTATTGACGATGAGCCGGAAATGCTTAAAATGATCTCTTATGCTCTTGAAAAAGCCGGTTTTAAGACCGCGACTTGCGACAGCGGAAAGCAAGCCTTGTCCGCCATATCCGCGCATAAGCCGGATCTTCTGATTTTAGACGTCATGCTTCCGGGAATCGATGGATATTCTCTGGGCCAACAAATCTCGGAAAATCCCGAAACCAAAAACATCCCCATTATCATCTTAACCGCTCTTGAGCCCTCAAAGCCCCTCTTTCAGAAATTCGCCCAAGTCGTTTCTTTCATGACCAAGCCCTGTGATGTCGACGCCCTGATTTCTCAAGTTCAAAAATCGGTTGGGCACGCGACTGCATAGCCATGGCTGACGAATATGACGCGCTAGTCGTAGGGGCTGGGCCGGCGGGACTTTCCGCCGCGATCACGATGGCCCGCGCGGGCCTTAAAGTCGTGGTCCTTGAACGCGGAGAATACCCGGGAGCCAAGAATGTTCAAGGAGCCGTTCTCTATTCCAAGATGCTTCATGAAATCGTCCCCAATTTTTGGAAAGAAGAAAACGCTCCCATTGAAAGGCCCGTCGTCGAACAAAAGCTCTGCATCACCACTGAGGATTCCTGGGTCACGACCGGATATCGCTCGCTTAAATTTCTCGAGGGAGTTCCAAACTGCTATACCATCATTCGCGTGAAATTCGACCGCTGGTACGCTCAAAAAGCGGAAGAGGCCGGGGCCGAGGTTTTCTGCGGGGTCGCCGTCAAAGAGGTGATTAAAGAAAATGGCAAGATCGTCGGAATTAAAACCTCGGAAGGCGATGAGCTTCGCGCTTCGGTCGTGATAGCGGCCGATGGGGTCAATTCAATGATCGCGCAAAAAGCGGGTTTTATTGACGAACTTAAGCCCGCGGAAGTGGCCCTGGGCGCCAAAGAAGTGATCGCTCTTGATCCAAAGATCATTGAAGATCGTTTTCAGCTAAATCCCGGAGAAGGCTCGACCATGGAAATGTTTGGTTCGACGACCTTGGGCATGATGGGGTACGTTTTTCTCTACACGAATAAAGAAAGCGTCTCTCTTGGGGTCGGCTGCAAATTTTCGGATTACCAAAAGAAAAACATCCGCCCCTCCGATCATCTTGAATACGTTAAAACTCATCCCTTGATCAAAAAATTAATATCCGGAGGAAAGACCCTGGAATACTCCGCTCACTTGATTCCGGAAGGCGGGCTTAAATCCATGCCGCCCTTGGCCGCCGATGGCTTCTTGGTCGCGGGAGATGCCGCGCAGATGACCAATCCCGCTTACCGCGAAGGCTCTAATCTCGCGATGACCTCCGGAAAACTGGCGGGAGAAACCGTAATCGAGGCTAAAAAGAAAAATGACTTTTCTAAAAGCTCTCTTTCTTCTTACGTTCAAAAATTAAAAGACAGCTATGTTCTTAAAGATATGGAAGAAGTTAAGGATTTAGAAGACGCGGTTGAAAAAAGCCCTGGCTTTCTTGAGTTTTACCCGAAACTCGCCTGCGACTTGGCTCATTTGCGTTTTTCCGCCGATGGGCGTCCCAAAAAAGGCCATATCAAAGAAGCTCTCCAATTACTCGGAAAGCGCGGATTTTTCCGCATTGCCAAGGATCTTTGGCCGCTTAGAAAGGTTGGAATCTAATGGAAGAAAACAAGATCGCCGCAGCAGTCAAGGAAACAACCGAAGCTAAACTTGGGACCTTGGAATGGAAAAAATCTCCAAACGCCCACATTCATCTAAAAGACTCTTCCGCGAACTCCCCCTGCGCCAATCAGTGCAAGGACAAAACCTGCGTCACCGTATGCCCAGCCAAGGTCTATGAATGGCATGAAGAAAAGAAATCCGTCGTTGTCAATTATGAAAACTGCATCGAGTGCGGCGGCTGCCGAATGCTCTGCCCTTTCGACAATATCGTCTGCGATTGGCCGGAAGGCGGTATGGGCGTCAAGTATAAATACGGCTGATTGTTAGTTGAGGCCTAATCGCCCAAGTTCCGACTGATACAAATACCCAAAGTGCCATGGGCCCACAATTTCAGGAAAACGCTTAGGCATTTTGTCTTCCAGATTTTTACCGACTTTCCGCCACGAGGCCCCTTTTGAAAGCCAATTGAGCGCGGAAAATAAAACTTCATTGTCGACCCGGTAATAACCCGTTCCTTCATTGGCTAAGACAACGCATTGAGGGCACGCCTTTTTAATCTCTGTGATTTGGTCGACTGAACGGCAAGAGCCTAGAAAAACTAATTTCGGTTTTTTGCCCGCATAGTTTTTTAATAGATCGGGAGTCGTCGCGGTAAACCAGGGCTCTCCGCGCATCGCCATCCATTGAGAACCAGAAACCCGGCTTTTAAGATGGACCGCCTTTTCCCATTGTCTCCACTCCTGACTTGTTCGGTGAACCCAACGGAACCCCTCTTGGCCTCTAGGTGGACCGATAAGTTCCATAGCGATAAAACCTCGTTTTAAGACGATTCGGGGACCGGTTTCAACGACCTTGTAACCGCGTTTAAGGGCTTCGCCCAAAAAATCGCGAAACTGGCGATATTGATCAAAAGCGATAAAGCCGTTCATCTGCCGGCGCGATTTTCCAAATATTAAATCAGGGTTAATTGCCGGAGAGCGAACGGAATTTTGTGGAAAATCAACCGCAGACTTGATGATTTCTCTTTCTTCTTGCGTCAAGCGCTTTCCATAATAGTCGCCCACCGCTGACAAAAGAGCGCTCAAACGCTTGGATTCAATTCCCGAAGAATTTCTTTTCTGGCGAACCAACCCTTGCAAGAAAGACAAGCGCTCGCGCCGCGACCAAGACGACATCGCCCTATCGCAAAAAGCCCCTATTCGAACGGCGTCCCAGCCGCCATGAGAGTCATCGGAACCGGGAGGAAAAACAAATGAGGCAAGCTCCATGGCCAATGAGGGGTTTTTCTCAAGAAGCGGAGTCAACAAATCCATCTCGGAAAGTCTTAGGAAAAAATTTCTGGTCTCGGCCTTCCCTGGATCTTCGTCATTAAGCCAATCAAGGAAGCCCTCTTTTTTGGCTGCCAGATTTCTCTCAATGTCAGATAAAACCGCGGTCCCCACGTCATGAGCGTGAATGGGGCTAATCGCCAAAATCGCATAAAGAGCGTCAGGGTTAGTGAAAGAATCAAAAAGCTGCTGTTGCCCCTTGAGATCAGACTCTGACAACAAATGAATTTGCTCGACCATATAGCCTAAAACGCTTTGGGCCTGATACTTAAGAGAATGAGCTTGAGAATTGGAATTTCCAGCGGATAAGTCTTTTGCAAAAACAGCCGTCTCATTCATCATCTGCAAAGCCCGAGGATTAAGCGAAAAAGAAACGCTGGGTTTAAGCCCCAAGCGCTCTAAAAATAGGGATAGTCCCAAATTCTGGTCTTTTTCTTGGGCAGGGTTTAGTTCGATAAAATCCGCGCGCAAAATATTTAAAGCGACCTCTAGGGATTCTCCTCTATCTGATTCTGAAGCGATCGCTTGAGAGACCATGCCTAAGGCCGCGTTTAAAGAGCGCGAGTCGCGGCTGCGGTTTAAAGCCGTCAGTATTTTACCCCTGACATAATCGTCTTTTTCCTTTTGGAATAAATCCCAAAGATCATCTACCGCTTCAGGACCGCCCAAGGCCCCCAACCAATGAACGGCGGAGGCGCGCACCCAACGGGAGGCGTCGGTTTTGGCAATTTCATTGAGTTTAGGCAAGGACGCAAAGCCAGAAAGCCCTAAAATACGAACGCCATTGATTCGTTCAAGTTGATCGGGGCTTTTTAATTCCGTTTGGAGGAAGGGAAAAATTGCGGGCGCAGGCCTAGTAGTCTGACCGGGCGTTAAAGGCCCTCCCTCTGAAGGAGTCGAAGAGCCGCCGTCAAAGAGCCAAGTCCAAGAATCATCTCCTGAGGACAAAGAAGAGCGAATTCGGACGATCACGCGATTATCGAGGCGAACAGAGAGTAATGGGCGCAAAATTTCGGGATGGGATTCTAAATACTCTTGAGCCGATTTTTGGGATGATTGGGAAAGTTTTAAGCGGCTGACGACAGAGGCCGCGGAAGAGGAATTAAAATCTCTCAGGCTTTCAATAATGCTGAGCAATTCCCCCCGGCCCGCATATTGAGGAGGCATAATGGCGGAATAATTTTTTAAATCGAGATGAATAAAGGCTCCGCCCTTAATTCCAATCCCATATGCTTTGAGGAGTTCAAAATGAGACCCTGTCAACGCCGCGATTTCTTGCCCCAGTTCCCCATCCACCAAATGAGGGCGCTCAAACGCGATTTTATGAGCCAAGGTTAGGCTACTGGCAGAATTAGAGCGCAAGATGGAAGCGGCAAAGAGAGGAGACAAAAGAAAAGCGGCAAGAACGCGAAATCCAATAGGCATGATGACGAAGCCTATTGTATCAATTTATCGACGGCAAATAATTTTATTCATTGGAGTTACAGCTCCCCGATATCCTGAAGGAAGTTGTACATTTTCGGATAGAGCCGTTTAAAACGCGCCAGAAGTTTTCTTCTCTGGGTTTCCCATTTCCTAAGATTTTTCCCGGTTTTTCGAACCTTTGAATCATAGACCAGGAATTTTAATATTTTTTTCCCTTCCTCAGGGCTAATTGAGGCTCCGGGCTTGGCCGCCATGCGTTTGATGATGCGCGCCCATGCCTCGGGATCGGGCATGACGATATCAAGCGATGTCTGCGCCAAGTTAGGGTGTTTCCGCTGAAGTTTTTCCACTTGCTCTTTATTTAACTGGAGAAACTGAGCGTTTAACGGACGCGCGACGGTATGACAAACCGAACATTTCCGAAGGAAAAGGCGATAGTCGTTTTTTATTTCCGGCGGATAATGAGATACGTCAACGGAAGGCGGGCCGAAGTCGTTGGGAAAGAACTTATAGGGCAAATCGCCTTTGGAATCTCGCGCGACTAACAGATGAGCGAAAAACAAAACCGGGGCGGCAAACAAACACGCCGCCAGTCCAGCGGAAAACGCATGAAAAAACCTCGAATGACGACTCCCCATATTCCCCTCCTTCAATGCCCGACCTCTTCAACTTCCCAAACGGTCACGACTGGAAATATCCTCATAAAAAGCAAAAGCAGCATGAAAAAACCCGCGACCCATCCCGCCGTGATCGCCCACTCGGTCAAAGACGGAAAGTAATGTCCGACGAAATAGGCGAGCGGGTTGGCCCCGGAAGGGACCACGATGGTGTAGCGCTCAAGCCACATACCGATATTGATGGACAGCCCCGATAAAACCAGGACGCGGCTCAGGCGGACTGGCCGGAAAGCCATTAGAAAGAAAGGAATGACAAAGCATCCAAGGATCATCCCCCAAAAGCTCCACCAAAAAGGCCCTGAAATCTTGCTCCAGAGAACCTGCATCTCAGCCGGAGCATGACCGTAGAAAGTGGTCAAAATTTCTACGCCGGTGAAATAGCCCCAAAAGCATGTCAAGGCTAGCGTAAACTGCCTGAGAGAATCCAGATGTTTTTCCGTAATCCATGTGTGGAGACGAAAAAACCACCTCACGAAAATCGCGATGAGGCCCAAAATCCCCAATCCCTGCAAAGCGGCGCCGATGACGAAATAGGGGCCGATAACCGCCGTGTGCCAGCCGGGTTTTATCGTCATCCCGAAAACAAATCCCACGTTTGTGTGAACAGAAATGACCAAGGCCAATAGGACAATCGAAAGAATCGTCATGATATTGTGGTGGACGCGTTTTTGAACATCCGTTCCCGTCCAACCTAAAGAACTCAATTGATAAAACTCTTTTCTCCATGAAGAGATGTGCGGCTCCAAGCGGTCTCGACAGAGGGCCAGGTCGGGAATGAGGGCGGTATAAAAATAAAGGCTGGACGTGATTATGTAGGTCGTGATGCAACAAACATCCCACAGAATCGGAGAAGTGAAATGGGGATAGAGGATGACGTTTAAGAATCGCTCCGGTCTTCCCATATCCACGATGACGCAAGTAGCGGCGAAAGGAATGCTCGTGATAGTGATCATCTCGGCCAAGCGCGTAAAGGGCGCTCTCCAATCGGCCTTGACGATTCGGAGTATGGCCGACAAAAGAGTTCCCGCGTGGGAAATCCCGATAAAGAAAATGAAATTGACGATGTAGACTCCCCAGAAAACAGGAACTCCCAATCCCGTCACCGCCAAACCCAAAGCTAATTGCCGCGCCCAGGCCCCAAGTCCAATCAAAAACACCAAGGCCAAGAAAGCCAATAATACGTTCTGCCCCTTCGTCGGCAGTCGTTCCAATGGCTTCAATACGGTATGTTCGAGCTTTGATCTCTCCGGCTTTTCCATCACTGAGGCATCCATGATAATTTGCGACATTATTCCTCCCTCAAATAGGAGACCTTAGGCTCTGTCCCCAATTCGTCAAGCAGTCGATAGGCGCGCGGACTTTGCGAAAGCCGCGAGACCTCGCTTCCGGGGTCGTTTAAATCGCCGAAGGCGATAGCCTTGGCCGGACAGGCCAAAACGCAGGCGGGAATATAATCCCCCTCGGCAAGAGCTCGTTTTTCAAAAGCGGCTTTTTCCTTCGCCCGCTGAAGGCGTTGATGACAAAACAGGCATTTTTCAACGATGCCTTTGTATCTCGGCGAGACGTCCGGGTTTTGAGCCTCCGCCATGGGTTTTGGCCAACTCGGAGTTTCCCAGTTAAAAAATTTTGCTGTGTACGGACAGGAATTGACGCAATAACGGCAACCGATGCATCGCGGATAAACCTGACCTACGATTCCCTCGGGATCAAGAAACGTCGCGGCGGTGGGACAGACCTTGATGCAGGGAGGATCCTCGCATTGCATGCACGGCATCGGCATTAGACTTTGCCGGGACCCGCCGGCGCTTTCTTTTACCACTGGCTGGACTCGAATCCAGCGGATCACGCGACCCATAGCGGCTTCCTGTGGATTTCCCAACATCTGATTATTCTCCACCGAACAGGCTATAACGCAACTCTGGCAAGCCGTACAGCGGTCAAGGTCAATGACCATCCCCCACAGCCGTGTTCCAGATTTCACCTCTCTTTTGCGAGGCGCGACTTCAGCGCGCGCGCGGCGAAACACGAAGGGCAGAAGAAAAACCGCCGCTCCCTTGAAGAATCCGCGCCGAGTGGTGGAATGATTATCCGTCAAAGAGACGCCTTTCTCATGGTTAGACATGAATATTGACTCCTTGTCCCTGCCATCGCGGCTTTCCCGAGCTTGCCTCGATGGCGACGATTTCAGCGGGGTTGGACCCGACGCCAGCCGCCCAGCGCCCCATCTCCGAATGTCCCAAACCGAAAGGGATGGAAACCGTATGAGTATCCATTTTTTCATAAAGCCGCGCCCGCGCGCGGATGCGGCCGGAGCTGGAACTCACCCAAACCATTTGACGATCCTCTATTCCAAGGCGGCTCGCCGTTTGCGGATGAATCGCCGCCCAAGTTTCCCATTGCTCTCCTATTTGGGGGCCGGGAAGGCTCTGGAGATAGGGCAAATGGGCCCCCTCGCCGCGCGAAAAGCAAAGAGGAAACTGAACGCAAAGCTTTAACGGATACCCCGATTTGTCCGCCTCAAAGAGATCCCCTCCATCTGAAGTTTTCAGATTTTCCAAGGACGCTTGAAGCGATGCGCCGTGGACGGGCGGCGCGATTTTTCGCCAGCCGCCTTTTTTTAAATCTTTCCCCGCTCCATAACCCTTGGCGACTCCTCTCAGAGCTTCCTCAAAGGATCCCCATGGGAGAAGAGAGGCCATGCGTCCGCCCATGGCGCGCGCAATGCCAAGGGCGAAATCGGCGGCATCTTTTGTGTCATGGAGGGGTTGAACGGCTGGGGGCGCGAAATTAAAGAACGCCGTGCCGTCCAGTGATTCGGCGACACCGCCCTGCCACGATTCAATGGAGACGGGCGGAGGCAAAATCAAATCGGCCAAAGAGGAAGTTTCATCCATGAAAGGGGAAAAGCTCGCGATAAAGGGAATTTTGCCCAAAGCCTCTTTCCACGCGGAGGGATCCGGCCCCGTAAAGGCAGGGTTGAATCCATCGATCAAAAGAACTTCGATGGGAGAGCGGGAAGCGTTCAGGAAAAACTTCGGCCATTTTTTGATATCCGCGAGCGGAGTTTTTTCAGAGTGCGTCGCCTTTGAAAGACTAAAGGCGCCGTTGAAATCCCTGATCTCATGAATGAGATCGGAATTGTCCGTCAGAAGGTTGAGACTGTTGACGGCCTCCTGATTAAAAAGACTTGACCTCCATGTAATGGCCAAGGAACGCTTGACGGAACCCATGGCGCGGGCGATTCTTCGGATGTCCTCGGCCCGCATGCCGCAGTCCTTTTCCGCCCGATCGGGTGGATACTCTTTGAGTACCATTCGCTTAAATGAATCAAACCCTTTCACCCGCCGCTCGCTTAAGCCTTTGTCATAGAGTCCTTCCGATATCAACACATGCGCGACGCAAAGGGCGGCAACGCCTTCCCTTCCGGGGAGGATGGGAAACCACTCGTCGGACTTGGCTGCGGAAATAGAGAGTTGTGATTCGAGATGAAGAAATCGCGTCCGATGTCCCTGGCGGCCTCTGCGGAGCTCTGAAAAAAGCCTCTGAACCTCGACCGGAGAATCCATCTGCTGGAGCCAATCCCACCCAAAGCTGACGATGAGATCGGCGGAATTAAAATCATAAGAGATCTTCTCGGGAACTCCTCTTGGATTACGAAAAGCGTCCAAGGGAGGCTCGGAAGGTTCCCAATGCGGCCGCCAAAAATTTGGGGTTCCAAAAGCGCGCGCGAATTTTTCCATAACCTTCCCCTGAAGGCCGAAAGATCCCGAGAATATGCCGAAAGCTCCGGGGTTTCTCTCAACGGAAACCATTTGAGAGCGCACCAAGTTCGCCGCGGCTGGCCATGAAATCTTTTCCCAATCTCCCGATCCGCGGGGCCCCCGGCGCTTGAGCGGGCCCGTGAGACGATCGGGATGATAAAATTCCTGAAGAACCGCAAGTCCCTTCGAACAGAGAGCTCCCTGGTTGAGCGGATGCCCGGGCATTCCCTCAACGCCCACGGGTTTTCCGGAAACCAAGCGGATTTTTTGGAGGCACAGGGCGGGGCATTGCCTGCAAATTGTGGGAACGAATGATTCCGCATTCAACGGAGGAAGTCCGTCTTCCTTGGGTTTGCAAATTTCATCTCCTATGACGCGGGGAAGAGCGTATCCCGCTCCAATTAAGGCACCGATTTTAAAAAAGTCCCTGCGGGTAAATCCCTCTTTCATGGCTTTCGCCTCCCCGAGACCAAGCTTGGCGACGAAGGGCGTATGGCCCAGTAGGGAGACCACATCCGCGCCCTAATCGCCAAAAAAATAAAGAAAGCAAAAATCATACTCCAAACGAAGGCGACCAGCGCGACTAAATTACGAGCTCCTCGGTCCCGCGAAATAATATCCCAATTCGGTTTCATGATGTTACTCTCCTTAGTGATGGCAAGCCAAGCAATCGGTGCTTACGCTCATTTTCCTGTGACAGTTCAGGCAATTCATCATGCGAATCCTCTTTTTGGGGAAACTCAATGGCGTTGATTGGCTTTTCATGTCCCCATGGCAGGCGGCGCAGGCGATACCTCCGATTTTTACGTGGAGGCGATGGGAAAAAAAGAACCTTGAGGCATAAGGTCTCCAGAAAAGATTGTAGCGCTCCGGGGGCAAATGATAGACGCGCTTCCAGGGCGGCTCCTGCCCCTTGGAGAGATAAACCTCAAGCTTCTTGGCTTCCGGGTTTGAAACCTGGGCGGCCTGGTGACAGGTCACGCAGGTTTTCACGCTCGTAATTCCCGCGTGCCTTGAGTCATGGACTCCCGGATGGCAAGTCTCGCACTCGATTCCTAGACCTATGTGCTTTTTATGATTGAAGGCGATGGGTTGTTCAACCCCGCGCCAATAAGAGGCTTCGCCAAAATAAACCCCGGACAAAAGGGCGGCGACGCACGCCGTTCCGATGACAACCCTCGCCTTCGACATATTCCTTCCGCTTACCGAACTCTTGTTTTTGATTTCTTGGCGACGGAATCGGAGGTTCCCGCGCTCTTTTTAAGTTTCTCGGCGCCCAAAGAGTGGATGTAGCTGGCGACTTCGGTGATCTCCTTTTTACCCAGTTTTCCCTTGAAAGTGGGCATCTTTCCCGCCTTACCATTCGTGATTATTCCCACAATCTCCTGTTTTTTCATCGCGGCGACGCGGACGGAATCCAAGTCCATATTTTTGACGTCGACTTTGAATATCTGGGCCATCATGGGACTGCCCTTGCCGGTTTTTAAGTGGCAGGAAATACAGTTTGACTGGAATATTTTTCTGCCAGCAATAAGTTCTTTGTTTTCGGCGGCGCCAGCCGAAAGGGCCGAGCCTGCCATGAACGCGATAATCGCGAGACTTCCGAGTTTTTTTAACATGATCGTGTTTCTCCTTTTTTGTTCTTTCCTAAAATCCGACTTCAAGTTGCGCGGTCAGGCGGTTCCCCATCGGTAATATCGCCGCGGCAGCGCCGCCCATATTTTCGGTAAAAAGACTTTCGTTGTATCCTCGTCCGGTGTCGACTGTGTATTCCACAAAGCCCTTAAAGTTCGGCGCGAAATAGTGCGCGAGCTGGGCCGTGACGTAGTTAAAATGCTCCGTGCCGTTATACATTGTCAACCAGTTTTCCCTCAGCAAAGGGACTAGGAACGAGTAATCGTGCCCATCTCTTTTGTAGGTGTAGAAGATTTCCGCATAAGCCGCTTGATCAGTTTCAACGGCGCCCGCCGACGAGTCGGAATCATGGGCATAGACATATGCCGCGCGAGCGTTGAAATTATTATGCTCCCAGAGAGCGTCCAGGCCCACCCGAGAAGCCTCAACAAGCTGATTGCCCGTTACTGAGGTAACTCCCGGAGACCCGCCGTCATTGCCGCCGGTTTGGCCATATTGACCGAATGTCCCCAGCATGAACCCGTTTCCGCTGTCATAGGCAAAGCGAAGATATTCGGTCTCAGGTCCCTGCCCAGTATTAACAGCAACGGCGCCAGGGTCTTTTGAAACTCCTCCCGAATAGTAAAAAAACGAAGAACTTCCGCTCGAAACATGCACCTGTCCGTAGATCTCTCCTGTTTGAGTGGTGGTGAGCATCGGCATGCCTGATAGATAAGCCTGCCCGCTCATAACAAGGTCAGTGGCCCGATTGGCGATGGTCGGAGTCTCATTGGAGACGATCGTTTGGTAGGGGTCGTCCGCCCAAAAGCCTCTACGCATGAGAACGATATTATAGAGGAGGGACGGGTGATATCCGGCTCTCAAATCCCCCATGCCCACCGCAAATCCACCGGCCTGATTGGCGTCCATCTCGCCGAAATAAGACACATGTTTGGCCGCGTCGCCCCCGGCGATGAACATATCGATATCGTTGATGGGTTGGAATAGCGGGCCGTTGGAGTAGGATGGGGCGCCGCTGTTCGCGCTGCCACCCATCTGAGCTCCGTTATTGGCCATTCCATGTCCACTATCAAAAGGACGAGAGCGAACGATGACGGCCCAGGGCATGTTCGCCTCGGTCCAAAGCTCTTGATCCTCGCTTTTGAGAACTCCGTAGTCGCTGCCTCTGGCCACGACATATCCGTTCATCTTGAACTGACGGCCAAAAGAGTTGAGCGTCGGATAATCGGAATGACATTGAGAGCAACTCATTCCGTATTTGCGCGCGAAGGCCGGAAGAGCGAGGGCTTGGCTGATTCCGTCGGGTCTCACCGGACATAAATGTCTTACCCGCTGGAAATAAGGGGGCAGAAGCCACATAAGTCCCAAAAGGATAATCCCCGCGCCACCGCGGCGAATCATTCCCCCAAAGACCCCTCTCTTGGCTTCAATCGGCGAGACGCATTGAACGTCTCCGGATTTCACGGCTATTCCCTTCGTCATCTCAGATTTCTCCTTTGTTTAGTTTTCATCCCGCTCCCTGGAGACATTTCCAGGCAATTCCCAAATGTTGATGCGCTTTCCCGCGACGCAAACCTCGCAATGATCATCCAGCCTCTTAAAAAGGCGGGGCCCGAACGTTTCCTTAATGATGCCTCTGACGCCGATGCGGATGTCTTCCTTGGTTACTTCCGATCCGGACCAGCTTTGAAAAATTGCCTTAAAGGCCACGAGTTCCAAGGCCCCGCGGAACTCATCTAAGTTTTTCTTCACCTCAAGCTGAAGAATCCGCATGTTTTCTTTACAAACTCCTTTAGAGATAAAATCGGCCCCGACATTCCACGTGACGGGATTTGTTTTTTCAAAGCAACATCGCTTGTTACCGCACGATTTATAGGCGAAGACATATCGCTCGAGAACTCTCTTTAAAGCGTCTTGAAAGCGATTTTTCTCTTTACAGGAAATGTCTTTCCGTCCGGGACAAGCGAGAAGAAAACGCAAGACGGACTGCGTCAGAGACTCCAGCAAGGCCTCTAATCCTTCTTGCGGCCTGAGGCGCAACTGATATCTTTTGA